>SXSP01000221.1 GCA_005792225.1 Bdellovibrionales bacterium
CAACGCTTCAGAAAGCCATCCGGGTTAATAGCGCAGACAGCGTCGCCATTACACTTCTGGATGTACTTAGCGGAGTCGGCAGCCTTCGAATATGTGTCGATTATCGAACTGAGAACGGTCGATCTGAGCCAATTTTTGAGGAGCTCAAGGGCTGGAACGAGGATATTACCTCGATGAAGACCTATGGCGAACTGCCGACAAATGCCAAGGCTTACCTTGATCGAATCACGCAGCTTCTAAACGTCCCTATTTCTTTGGTTTCCGTGGGGCCTGAAAGATCTCAAACAATTGTTACTCCGCAAGGTGCCACTCTTTTGGGTCAGTAGTTTCGGTTAATAAACAACGGGTCACTAAGTTTGCACTAGGCGCCCCTAGCGAATTGAACTCGAAAATGGGTTCAAATCCCATTTAGGTGCGAGCGCGGGAGATGCCGAGGGCATCTCGAGCGCCTCAGGCGGGAGCTCGGCGGTACCGGTTTGCGCGCAGGCAGAGCGGACCGCACGACGTTTCGACCTGCTCAATGCAGGTCGGACACGAGCTCTCGATTCACGTCCCGACAAGACGCTATCCCCCGGTAACCGACGCCTCCTTGGTTTACCAAGTCCTAGAGATTTTTAATCAACCAGGCTCGCAGAGGTCCGCGACGATGAAAGGAGTCTTCGAGGCCGAGCGTTGGAAAGCCGTTCCGGTGTACGCCAAAGATCAGAGAGATGCTGTCGCACTCATCCGTTCGAAGAACTTCAGGTGACCGCTCAATAAGACGCATTCGCGCTCGATCGCAGACGGCATTCAAACTTACAGCCCTCACGTCCGGCTCAGGTCCGGATCAATCTTTGCGCGCAAAACTATGAGAACCACTCGCCAGCGCGACGGCCGCGAACCGGAGGCTCGACTGCGGCAAGCGATTTTTGAATGTGACATTCGACAAAACTGAGGAATTTTCAGAGACAATCCTGGCTGCCGCTGGTAGGCATCTCGAGTCACTCAAACAGGGCTGGGTTTATGACGATTCCGATTCGCAATGTTCCAATCTATCTCCCTAATTTAGACTTTCGCTGGCGACTCGAAGCCCGCAAGCTTCGTGAGGATACCGAGTTCGACGAAGCCCTCCTCGAAATCATCGACGAGGCTGATGAGCGGGCAGAGTCTTTTAAGGAAGACTTGGCCGAGTTTGATCCCGTGCAGGCAGCGGAAGAATTCAAACTGGACCTCATCACGGCACGGATCAAGGTTTATGACCCAGACTGGCTTAAAGAAAAATTTGGTTCTTATGTTTTTGCCAACGCACTTCTCGTGTTTTGTCGGAAGGTAGAACCCAGTCACGAGTGGGAAGTTGTTGAGTCAGACCAACATTCCGTCGTGGCCAACAAAGATCGAACATTGGTTGCGGATTTCGTCCTCTCTCACAAGCTCTCTGCGGCCGCTTCTCTTTTGCACGCAGGAGACAAAACGATGGAAGACGTTCCGGGTGCTCTCGAGGAACTCACCGACTATCTTGAAGAAGAGGTTCGCATGAACGAGTGGCGCATCTCGGTCGCAAAGGGACATCTCAAGAAGTACGGAAGTAAGGCCGATGTGGTTCCTCTCCATCGAGACGACAACGAACGCCCCTAACGGAGGACGCGTTCGTGAGCTCGGCTAGATCAACGCCGCCCGCGCTTCTGCGCCCGCCCCGGTTGCCTCGTTTTCTTTTTCGATACGCCGGTCTTACCGGGCCGTTTTGCACGCGGCTGATCTGGAAAAAGCCAGCGAGCGGCCGGGCCCTCCTCATCGCGCTCCGTAATTAAATTCACGACCAGACCCGCGCGGCCCGCGCGCGCCGTGCGGCCCACGCGGTGAAGATAGTTTTCGTGCTGTTTCGGGAGATGATAATTGATCACGCGGCTCACCCCGGTGATGTCGAGGCCGCGGCCCGCAAGATCGGTTGCCACGAGGATGTCGACTTCGCCGTTGACGAACTTCTTGTAGTTCTTGCGGCGCACATCTGATTCCATCTCGCCACGATAGATCGCGCAAGAGTAGCCTTTGTCTTTGAGTTCCTTCGCGATGCGGTCGCACTGCTCGCGAGTGTTCGTGAAGAGAAGAGTTCCACCTTCAACTTTTTCTTTTAGGACTTTTTCGAGAACCGGCCAGCGCTTTCCGTCTTCGACCGGAAGGTTGCGGGTGGTGAGGCTCTTCACGGTCTTCCCACTTCCCGCACTCTTGATGACATTCGCGTTCTCAAAGAGATTGTCGATCAGCTCTTGCACCTTCGGCGTGAGCGTCGCTGTGAAGAGTGCCAGCCGTAATTCTTCTGGGCAGGCTTCCGCGATCGCCTCGGAGTCGGACTTAAAACCTTCATCCATCATTTGATCGGCTTCGTCGAAGACGAGTGCGCGGACGTCGTCGAGATGGATCGCTTGATCTTTCATCAGCTGAACGAGGCGACCCGGTGTCGCGAGGAGAATCTCAAAAACGCCCGCTACGTTTCTCCGGGTTTGCTCCATCGGAGTGCCGCCGAGAGCTGCGCGAACCCGGAGGCGGGTGTCGTGCGTGAGAGTTTTGAAGACCTTCGCGATCTGTTCACCCAACTCACGTGTCGGCACCATGACCAGGGCCCGGGGTGTGCTCTCATCGAGAACGGGGTCATACTTGTTTTCAAGTTCCTTCAAGAGATGGAGGAGGGGAAGAGCGTAGGCGAGAGTCTTGCCGCTCCCGGTCTCCGAAACTCCGACGACCGACTCGCCCTCGAGCATGAGCGGCACGATGCGAGCCTGGATCTCGGTGGGAGTCAGGAGCTTCTTTTCCTTGAGAGTGGTCAGGAGCGACGGGAGCAGGGGCAATTCAGAGAATGATTTCATGGCGGGACTATCGACGAAAAAAAGCCGGGTGTCGACCCGCATTGAAAAATCTCAATGCAGGGGAGGGGATTTTGGAAGTGGGCAGCGGCGGCGCGAACCTCACGGTGCCCCAATTTCTGCCTGACCCCTATTGACCTTGTCGTTACGTCAAACCCCATGATGAACTCGATGGGAAGGAAATCGACCATGCTCTCGATCGGACAGTTTGCAAGTCAGGCCCAAGTTTCCGCACGTACCGTGCGCTACTACGAGTCTTTGGGACTTTTGCCAACATCCCCTCGCGGAGAAAACAATTACCGTTTCTATAACCCGGATTTGCTTGAGCGGATGAGCCGCATTCGCGACTTGCAAAGCCTGGGATTCAGCCTCGACGACATCAAGATGATCATCAGCTTTTCGGACGCCGAACTGAAGGTCCGTTTGAACGAGCGTCTGTTGGAGATAGAAGTGGAAATGGACAATCTCGAGGAGCGTCGAAGTCGCGTGCGAAATCTCCTTTCCGTCAGCGACAAAATCAAAACTGGTGAAGTTCTCACCGCGACGGAAAGGAATCTTTATATGGAAAATTTCAGAGAGGAAGTTATGCGGGGTCTCCGCGCTCGTTACGATGGCCTGTCGGAATCAGCGCTCGCTTATTTGAAGCGCGACACCTGGCTCGACATGCATCCGCAAGTCGGCGAGTTCATTGAAGCGGTGAAGAAGTGCATGGATTTCGCAAAAAGAAAAAACCTGGCTGTCGGAACCGCTCGCGGAAGTCTTCCGGCCAGCATTTCAGCATTCAGTCTAGGGTTATCGGTCGTCGACCCGTTGAAGTACGAGATGGTGCCGGAGAGACTCTCGGCTCAGAGCCCGCTCTTTCATATCGATGTCGAATTCGAGCGCGGCCAAGAGTTCGTGGATTACTGCCGCGAAATTAATAAGTCACTTTCCTACGGCGAAGTCCAGGCTTTCAAGATGCCTCTGATTGACATCGTTAAAGCGACTCATAAGGCCATCGGAAAAGAGATTCAGTACGACGGCATTGACGATGATTCAGATCTCGTATTGGAACCGTTCAGGAACCGCGATCTAGAAAAGATTTTCCAATTTGATTTCTCAGCTGATGCACTCATCATGAACTTCGAAAGATTTTTGCCCGAGTTCCTCGGACTTCAAAAAATGAGGGAGCACTTCGAGGGGCAAGAGGTTTTCACGTTTAGAGATATCATCAACATCACCGCGCTTTGGCGCCCACACTCACAAGAAATTGTAGATAGAATTAATTTATACCGCCAAGCGAAGGCAAGGCAGTTCTCATACGGGTTTCTTTCCAGAGAAATGGAAGCTTGGTTGAGACCTAATTTCGGCGTCATCATCTATCATGAGGACTTGATCAAAATCATATCCGACTCGACGGGATGGGATCTCGCCAAAAGTAATTCTCTTCGGAGGGTTTGCATGAAGGGCAAAAATGCCCAGCGGGATCAGGATCCAAATTGGCTCGAATTTCAAACCATGGTGCCCCAGACGATGATCGACCTCTTGGCCGAAGAGAGCAAATGGACGTTCTGCATGCCCCACGCTTTTGCATTCGGAAGATTTACGAAGCAGACGGCTGTCCTGAAGACATTGCACAAGGTCGCCTATTACAACGAAATCGAGAGATTCGAACAAAAACATGGTTTTAGGTGGGATGACATTGGAATTCATATTAAAGGTATCTCGCTCCACCAAGGCTGAGTCCTGACGCCGTGAACGCCATCGAAGGCCAGTTTTCGCACCAGCCGATGACGGCCTCGTCTTTTTGGCTCACGATTTAAGATATGAGTTGGCGGAGTGTCCCTGCTCTCTTGGTGGGTCTTTTAGGTTTGTTTTTTCTTTCTGGGCGGAGCTTCTCACCCGAGAAGCCGTCAACGTCCGTTCTCGGTAAGAACAACGAAGCTGCGAAAAGTCTCAGGTCGCTCGCGACCTCGGCCCAGCCGCTCTCCGCAGCTCCGCCGGCTCCTCTGGGGCCGGCGGCTTCTTCTTCTCTGGGCAGCGATGAGCCGTCGTGCTGGGCGAAGTTAAATTCCGAACTCGGTGATCAGAGTTTTCGACCCACGCACTTGGAAAATCTGGTGGGCGATTGGTATCTCTCGGAGGACGATCGAACTCGGGCCGAGAGACCCTCTTCCACGGAGGGAAAATTCATTCTCGCACTGGCGCGAGCGGGGCTCCTTGAAGGTAAGCGTATAGAACCCGATGACGAAGAAGCGTTGACGTTATTAGATGAAGTCAGCGAGGACGACCCCGGAAACTCGGCGCCGTTTCTCTATGCGGCGATGATTGAAGGTCGCCGTGGCAATCACGAGCGTTCCGCCGAACTCTTCGCGCAAGCTGAAAAGACGGATCGATTTGACTCGTACATGACGTCGGTTGCGAAGTCTCTTTTCGGTCAGGTGCGTACATCGTCGGATCTGATTCAAGCTTATGGACTATGGTCGACACTCGCCATTCCAGATCTTATTGCGCTCAAGAATGACTTGCTCAATCGTGGCGGCAAATTGTTCGCTCACCAGCTCATGAAGAGCGGATTAGGGGATGATTCGATGGTCGCCGACGTCGAATGGTTTCCCTTAGAGTACGCCATCGGAAAATCTTTATTAAATGCGCTCGAGCCGAACAACGCGCATCCGAGTTATCGGCAGATTTTGAAACTCAAAAACGAAAAGAGTTCGGTGAGCGCGGAGCAAGTCCACTCTGAACTGCAGTCGAAGTGCGAAGCCTCGGTCCTCGATCCGATGGTTGAACTCCTGCGAAGCCGGCTTCCTTAGGCTCCGCTCCAAGCATACTGCGTCCGAGTGGTACGCGTTCGCCGATTCGCGAAATGAAACACAAATTTCGACGGTGTTCTTGACCGTCAGGGCGGCTGACGCCCGACGATTTATTGATCACATCGAGGTGAATTCAGTGATTTTCCGCTGTTTCGGGTCTTTAGAAGTTCGGCCATACTGGGAACCTCAGAGGGGGAAGTGATGGGAGTAGTTCGAGACCAAGTCAGAATGTTCGCGGTAGCTCTTCTTCTCACGTCAATCGGTTGCGCCGGGCAGGGTAACGGAACACTTGAGTTCAGCAGTTTGAACGGGGCTCAGAGCGACATCATCTCGGCGAAGGCCATTTCGGGAGACAAGCTCGCAAACGAGGGAGAATCGTTCTTCGTTGTCGGTCCGATGCTCGTTCGCTACGGTGCGAATGGCCACTTCTTTGAAAAAGAATTGAGCGGACCTGCTGCTTGCACGAACGAGACGTTCGGAGATCCCATCTTCGGCACCGTGAAAAGTTGCTTTGCGGTTGCACCGAGCGGGCGCTTGGCGGGCGAGGGCGAATCGTTCGCGGTCGATCTACCTACGCTCATTCGCTATGGTACACGAGACAAGTTCGTCGAGAGAATCGTGCACGGGAAGGTGGACTGCGCGAACGGCCGCTTCGGCGATCCCGTCGTCGGTGAAGTAAAAGAATGCAGATTCGTTGCGCAGAGTTTTTTTCGGTTAGCGGGAGAAGGTGAATCTTTTGAAGTGGTCGGTCCCACAACCGTCCGCTACGGGGTCAAAGGGCGCTACGTCGAGAAACTCGTCAACGGCCACGTTCAGTGCACGAACGCGATCTTCGGTGATCCTGCATACGGCGTGGTTAAAGAGTGTTTGAAAGTCGACTCGGCGGCTCCTCAGCCTGAGCAGATGATCGCGCAGATGGCGCTCACGACTGCTAACTCTGCTCCGATCGACTCGAAAGACAACTACGTTGATACGCATATCACAATCGCACCGAATGGAACTTCTCCTTCAAACGCATTCGAGGTCGACGCCAAAGTGAAAGGACGTGGCAACTTCACTTGGACGCTTCCGAAGAAGCCTTACAAGATCAAGCTCGCTTCCAAAATGAGCGTCATGGGTATGCCCGCGGATACGGAATGGGTTCTACTCGCCAACTATGTTGATAAAACTCTTATTCGTACATCTGTCGTCTTTGAAATGAGCCGTCGCTTAGGTGTTGAATACACCCCGCGCGGAGACTTCATTGATCTGACTCTGAACGGCGTTTCGCAAGGCAGCTATATGCTGACCGAGCAAATCAAAATCGCGCCGGATCGAGTGAACATCACGAAATTAAAAGCCAGCGACATCAGCGGCGAAGCAGTCACAGGTGGCTACTTGATCGAAATCAACGAACGCCTTGATGAGGTCGTCAATTGGCGAAGCGCGAGAGGAGTTCCGTATACCTTGAAGGAGCCATCCGAGCCGCCGCCCGAGCAAGCCCAGTACATCAAAGACTATATCAATGCCGCCGAACCAGCGCTTTACTCGGAGCAGTTCGCTGATCCGCAAAACGGCTACGCTCAGTACATTGACGTAGAATCCTTTATCAATCTCTTCCTTCTTCAGGAGCTTTTCAAAAATAAGGATGCCGCGAACTTTAGCAGCATCAACCTCTTTAAAGAACGGAATCAAAAGTTGAAGATGGGTCCCGCGTGGGACTTCGATCTCGCGGGGGGCAACTCAAATTCAGTCGAAGCCAACAATCCAGAGGGATGGTGGCTTCGCACCGGATCTCCTTGGTACTCGCGGTTGTTCGAAGATCCAGCCTTCCGAGCGAAAGTGAAGGCGCGCTGGAACGCGATTAAAGTATCGCAGATCGATAGCCTCGGCGCCTACATCGACCAGGCGGCGTACCGAATGGCTGTCTCTCAGCGGAAGAACTTCAATGTCTGGTCCATCATGGGTGTTCCGGTTTTCGGAGAAGTCGCTCCTCTTAACTCCTATGAAGAAGAAGTCCTCTTCTTCAAGAAGTGGCTTCAAACCCGAGCGGCGTGGATGGACCGTGAGATCAATGAGGACTGAAGATTCATCCGGCTAACGCGCTCTCGATCGCGCTCAAGAGCTTCGGATCATCCGGATCGATGTCGGGCGCGAAGCGAGCTAAGATCTGACCGTCGCGTCCGATGAGGAATTTTTCGAAGTTCCAAAGGATGTCTTTCGGGTTTGCGCCGAGGAGTCCAAACTGCTTCAGCGATTGAACAAGTTTACTGATCGGCTTCGTGGTCGTCGCGGGTGCGGTTTCGGTCAGATGTTTGAAGAGAGGATGGATGCCCTCACCTTTTACGATTACTTTTTGAAACATCGGAAATTGCACGCCGTAAGTGGAGCGGCAGAATTCCTGTATCTCGTCGTTCGAGCCGGGCTCCTGACCTTTGAATTCGTTCGCCGGAAAGCCCATGACGACAAGTCCGCGTTCGCGATATTTCTCGTACATCTTCTCGAGGCCCTCGTATTGCGGAGTCAAACCGCATTTCGAGGCGACATTCACGATGAGGAGGACTTTGCCTTTGTAATCCTCGAGGGTTTGGTCCGTTCCGTTCATTGCGCGGAAACTGATGGAGTTCGCCTGATTCATTCGTTCACCTCTCGGTTGAAAACACGAATCTGACCAGACGACGTGGGAATGGGTCAAGTCGTGAGGCGGTATCGACCGCCTCAACCTCGGCTGCGAAGAAGATTAACGTTCGTAGTAGCCAGCACCGTAGCGACCCGCCACGCAATAGGGGATCGAGGTGTGCAGGTGATGTTGGTGATCTTCGTTCTCCCAGCCGATGGAGCCCGTCTGGCTGACTCCGCCACTCACGTAGGGGCAGCCGTTGTACGTGCGAACAACATTCCCCCAACATGTACGGAACGCCTGATAAAACGCGCGGTTTCTCGTGCCCGCATAAACATATTCTTTTGAGGCGCCGGAAGTGAGTTTCACCTTGAGCGACTTGATATCGATGGCGCGATTTTCGGCGTGAAGACTTTTAGGGGAGTGGTCACGGTCGCCGAGAATTCCGGCATGAACGACGTGGAACTCAGAGACGGTGCCGCCGCCTTGAGCCGCAAGGCCCGCGTTCACGCATTTATACATGTGAGTATCCATGAACGTTTTGAGCATGACGGAGATGTTGCGCGAGCGTGCACATTTGAAGCCGCTATAATTTCCGGTGACCGTGTCATCGCATTCATCCCAGGTGGTCTGCGCGAACCGGAAGTCAGATGCCTTGCCGTTGAAGCGAAGAAGGTATTCTTCCTCTTGAAGCGGACTTAAAACGTGGCGGTCTGTTTCCATTTGAGAATGGTCATTATCTTGAGCACTGTCGGTACCGACGGGCATTTCGCCGACGGAGCTCGGAGCTCTTCCGCAAGCGACGGCGACGAAGGCCAGCATTGCGATCAAAAAAGTTTTCATGGCATTCCCCCAGATTGAAGTAGGGGGTCAATCGCCAAGATCCTTTGAAGTCTGAAGGGAAGAATCAGGCCGAAAGGCCTAGCTGCAATTTACGACGAGACCATGGTAAGGGGGCGAGCGGGAACCTCAGAGCAAACGCGGTTTTGTGACGACGGATTGGACACCGCGAATTCTGGACCAACGTCCATCAAGGCGAGCTGAGAAGCTTGTCGAGTTGGTCCTGGAGGTCGAGGCGCTAGAGAGCTGCTCGGCATTCGGAGGAAGAGGAGACGAGATGTCATTTCTTATAATCAAGTGCTTGGGATTCACGACGTAGCGATCTTTTGGACCGTTGTAGCCGTGCTTCTTTCGCAATTCTTCGAGGCGCCCCACGATTTCAACCAACTTTGTTTGGCTGGGATCAGTGAGGCGACTGAGTTTTTCCACGAGACCGTAGCCGCCCATTTTAGCGCCCGCGTTGGGCAAACAAAGAAGCACGCAGACGACCGCAATCGCGCCCGATTTGCCGCATTACTTCGAAAGTCTCGAATGAAGGACTTGTCTCACAATGAATCTATCGGAGAATTGAGTAAACCACTTGAGATGTCGAAGTTGGACGTACGTCCTGGGGAGACCCTCGTGAACGCTTCATTCGTAAAATCACTCTTTCTGCTTAACCTCATCGTTGCGCTGGCGAGTTGCGCTCACTCCTCCTCAACGGAAGAGGAGGTGATGAGACCAGAGAAATTCGAGTTCGAGAGCACTGCACCCGTTCCGGTCGGATTTCTTGCGCCGATCGCGATCGTTTACCAACTGGGTAGTCGAAGCGCCGGTAGTTCCAGCCCTTCGCTTTGGGGCAAATGTCAGGTCATTGAGACCGATGAAGCGGGAAAACAAGTCGGCGAGGAGTATCCTTGCCCCGAAACTTACGTCGAAGTGAAAAAATTAGGCGAGTCTGAGGGGTACAAAGCGTGGGTGAACAGCGACGGAAAGTTCGAGATCCCGATCGAGAAATCGAATCAATACAAGCTCAAGGCGGTGTGCGAAAGATACTCGCTCGCGTCGCATGAAATCCAAGTGAGCCGACCCGGGAAAGTGACACTCACCATCCACCGGAAAAAGCGGAATCTCTGAGATGCGTCGATTCTTTGACAAAGATTTCTATCATCTAGCGTGAAACGCATTTCACCTTCGGTGAAGCTTGAGGGAAATCAAGCCCCGAGGTGAATGATGTCAGATATCAAAAGCGAGCCGACGCCCGATCAAGCAAAGCAGGTCAAGCGTGAACAGCAAGTGCGAGCCGGTGAGACCGAAAGAGATATAAATCCGCGCAACGGCGACGACGCGGCTACGCGCGAATCAGAATCGCTCGAGAATACAGAAGACTGAAGCCTCGTTAGAGGCCGTAACTCGGAACGAGCGAGCAGTTGCCGATCGCGCCGCCGGCTTTTTTGCCGTCACCGGATTCAGCAAACAAAGAGACTTGAAAGAGCGGACGGCCGTAATCACCTTCGCCGATGAGCTCAAACCCAACTTCAACTTTGGGTCCCGAGAGGCTCTTGATCGTTCGACCCGCCATCTTCTCGGCCTGCCCGTTCACGAGGGGGGCGACATCCGAGGCCGCTGCTATGAAATTAGCACCGAGGATGAAGACCTTGACGCCAGCTGATTGGGGGACCAGGTAGATCTCTTGTGGACCCTGTGGAGTCATGCAATTGAGCTTCGCCGGCGCGGCGTGGGCCGCAAGGGGAATGAGAGAAAGGGCGAGCGCGAGCACTTGCGACTTCAACATTATGACGACTCCAATCAGGTCTTAGTTTTCTCCATCCACCGTTTTGGATGGTAGTTGCGTTAATAGCAAAACCGGGTCCAAAGGTAGCGTCGTTACTGGGCCTGAAGCGCCTAAATGATGTGTTCAGCATTTGATCAGTCATGAAAATAAGGTGAAGGCGGGCGTTCAGACTCGCGCCCGCCCTCTTTTGCATTCTCAATGAACGACGGGCTTTAACTCGTCATCGTTCACGTAAGCGTTCGAATGGGCGGCATCGACGATGAACTCTTCGTCTTCCTCCCAGTAAACGGGTACCGCGATCGATATCACTTCGATCGGCCACCATTTCCCTCGAGAGCGGCCGAGGGCCATGAAGAGCAGATCTTCCGGCTCCGAGTATTTGCGGACCTCATCTGGAAGCGGAATGTTTTTGATCTTTCTTCCGTCTTCAAGTTCGAAGATCGTGCGTTTTTTCGCGTCTTCGTACACGGTGACGTAACCGTGAAAGACTTCTTCGAAGTACCGATCTTCGGTGGCCAGGGATTCGGTGTGGTCGTACCAGGCATCCAGAAGATTTTCTCGTCTTTCGGCATCTAAATCGGATTGGCTTTTCATTCTCTTCCTCCTCGGTGGTTTTGTGGCCGAAGAGGAGCAACTTGCATGCGATCGCGAGAAGAAAATGAGTTCGACTTGACGACTTTTCGGACGGATGAGCGGTCAGTCTCCGGATGCCTTGAGAACTTCAATTAGCGGAAAGTCTCCGTGTTGCCCTCGACCGGGACAACAAAGGATTTTGCCTCGACACCCCTGGCTTGAAGGCAGAGTTTCAAATCTTTTTCGGGCTGATCTATGGCTTCCGTCGTCAGCTTGAAAGTCCCGAAGTGCATGCCGATGCTCTTCTTCGATCCAAGATCGAGGTGCGCGAGAACCGCATCGTCCGGATTCATATGGATGGGTTTCATAAACCAATAAGGTTCATAGGCGCCGATCGGGAGGAGGGCTACGTCGGGTTCGCCGAGGCGCTCGCGGATCCTTTTAAAGTGCGGGGAGTAACCCGTATCGCCCCCGAAGTAAATCCGCTTTTTTCCGAGCTCAACCATGTAGCTCCCCCAGAGGCTGTGATTGCGATCAAAGAGACCGCGGGCCGAGAAGTGCTGAGAAGGAGTAAAGGTGATTTTGGGACCTGATTTCAGTGGAGCTTCCTGCCACCAATCGAGTTCATGGACCTTCGTGATCCCGACCGCCTCGAGGTGCTTCTTGTCATTGAGCGGAACTAAGAAGACGGGATCGAATTTGTTTTTTAACTCGACGAGAGTGTCGAGATCCATGTGGTCGTAGTGGTTATGACTGAGGATCACGACGTCGACCTTCCGAAGTGAACTCAGTTTTATGCCTGGATTGACGTAGCGAGCGGGGCCCACCCATGAGAAGGGACTCGCGCGATTCGACCAAACAGGATCTGTCAGGATCACGTGATCGCGACTCTGAAGGATGAACGTCGCGTGATTGACAAAAGTGACCGTCACTTCATCACTCTTCGGCTGCTCGGGGAGAACCGCTTGGACTTCGACAGGTGGTTTTTCGATCCAAGACTCGCTCTGGGCCATCGCGAACATGACCCGCATCGTTTGCCAGGGAGTCTGGTTCCAGTCCAGACCGGGATTAAAGAACTTTTTGCCGTCAAAGTGATCGGATGTTTGAACATCCGCCGCGCGAGCCGACGTGACGACGGTGAGGACGAGGAGAGCAAGATTAAAAATTCGGATCATCTCAACCAACCTTCGAACGGAGTTTGCGATCGACTCGTGTCAGAATACGTAACTCACGCGTGCGAAATCAAAAACATGCGGCTAAGCTGGACTGAGATCTGGACGGGGAGAGGAAATGAAGTACGCACTCTTCGGTGCGACCGGCGCCGTGGGAAAAGAGCTCGCGAACGTGCTGGCGGCCAACAATCGGAAGTTTCGCGTCGTCGGGAGAAAGCTCCAAGACCTCAAGGCAACCTTCGGGCGCTATGAACCCCTCGTTGAATATTGTGAAGCAGATCTCACCGATGCCGCGAGCGCCAGGCGCGCGGCTGATGGTATCGACACCTTGTTTTATTTGGTCGGTGTGCCCTACGACCGATTCGACCTTCATCCGCAGATGTCGAAGGTTTGCGTGAATGCCGCGGCCGAGGCCGGTGTGCGAAAGTTTGTTCACCTTGGCACCCTCTATAGTTTTGGGCGTATGCAAAGGGAATGCATC
>SXSP01000222.1 GCA_005792225.1 Bdellovibrionales bacterium
ATAAATCTCTCGAACAGGAGATTGAAGCGAATCGGATCGATGCTCGTGAGGCCGAGCGCAAAACAAACCACCGAGTTCGCGGCCGACCCGCGTCCCTGATGCAGAATTCCTTTCGAACGAGCAAACTGACAGAGATCCCAGAGCGTCAAAAAATAGTCTTCGTACTCCATCTCCGAGATGAGTTGGATCTCGCTCTCCACCTGTTTGCGAACGCGCGCCATGAACTCGGGCGGCGTCCAAACCGGATAGCGCCACGCGAGCCCGGCCTCGACGAGTTCGCGCAGATACTCCGTCGCGGTTTTTCCGAAAGGAATGTTTTCTTGCGGATACCGATAACGAAGCTCGGTCAAAGAGAAGCTCACGCGCGCGGCGATCTCATTCGTCTTCGCCAAAAGATCCGGGCGCTCACGGTAAAGTTGCGCGAGCTGCTCGGGTGTTTTCAAGTGCCGCTCGCGGTTGAGACTCAAGATGATGTCGGCCTTGGCGAGCGTCGTCTTATGCAGAATGCAAGTGAGCACGTCGTGAAGGGGTTTTCGCTCCGGCACGTGAAAGAGCGGCCTTTGTGTCGCGAACAACTGAATCCCCAGGTCGCGTTCGATTTTCATCGCTTGTTGGTAGAGCCGCACCGACTCCCAAGTGAAGTCCTTGCAGACGGGAAGATAGATGCGATCTTGAAACGCTTCCTGGAGCTTGATGAGATCAGATTCCTTCCAAGGCGGAAGCGGAATCGCGATCAAGTCTTCGTTGTTCTCGAGAATGTCTTTGAGCCCGATGACGATGTGCCCTTTGGGCGCACGTCGTTTCGCCGTCGTGAGAAGACGACAGAGCCTGACGTACCCATCCTTGTTCATGGGAATCAAAGTGATGTTCGAAGCGTTGTAAGGAGTTAGCTCCGATCCGCAGAGATAATGGAAGGGCTCCTTCGGAGATCCATCGGTGTTGGAGAGCGCGAGTTGATCGGCATCGAAGGCCGAAGGTTTCTCGGCCGCCTGATATCCCCTGACCACTCCGTAGAGCCCATTCACATCGCAGATGGCGATGCCGCGATATTTAAGTTGTTTAGCCCTGAGGACAAGTTCTTCAGGGTGCGAGGCACCCTGAAGAAACGAGAAGTTGGATCGAGCGAGAAGCTCGATAAAGTCCGGCCTCTCAGAGGTGGAGAACGGCGTCCGCGATTGCGGCGAAAAGGAGGATGAAGAATGAAACGCAGGCAAAGAAAAGGTCTTGCGATGCTGCATTTCTTCTCCTGTTTGGTCGCTCTTGGTTCTGGACGACGGGGCGACCATATAAAGTGCTACTAAAATACCTCATAACCCATCCTTGTCTCTTCGGCTGGCTGCGGCGGCCATTGGCTTCGTCGGAGGGCTTTCAAAAACCCTCGACGTAGAGGAACTACGCCTTCGGGATTCTTGAAAACCCTCCTCCTTGCCACTGACCGTCCTCGCTCAGCCTCGGCCTTTTAATGGCCGTGTTTTTTATGACCACAGCTTTGGTTGGTTGTGGTGGTCGCTCGCGACGTTGGAGAGTTTTCGAGAACCCTCGGCGTAGAGGAACTACGCCTCCGGTTTTCGCAGAACACCCTTCTCGCGATCGACCGTCCTCGCTCAGCTTAGGCTCGGAGTCGGGCGTCCGTGCCCGGCTCCTTTTTTTTCGTTTGTTAAAAAAGTTCGCGAGTGGGGGACCATTCGGTCGGGGGAGGGGTCCTAGCGTTTGGTCCCCCAGCTCACGAGCTCGAGTTGTCTCAGGGGCAGACAAAGAGGGAAGTCTTCTTGTTTCCATCCTTGGCTATGCCCGCGGTTTCGCCGCGGGCTCTCGCGAGACATCCTCTAAAAACCATCAATCAAAATAACCGTGGAGGAAGTATTCCTCCGTCCTGAGATCTTGGTAGATCCACAGGCATTGGCCCTCGTTCGAAACGGCGAAGTAGTAATCGCGCTTCTGCCACGAAGACCGGCGGCCGCAGTTTTCTTCCGCGCAGCCATTTGCATCGGCGTCGGTTTCGTCGGCGTCGCTCTCCCACCAGGCGCTCTCGAGGCGCTCGATGGGATTGTTGGAAAGAATCTTTAAGCGCTGCAGTTCCTCAATCGAGAGCGGCAGCGGTTTCTTCAAGAGTCGCGTAGGTCGAGGCGCGCGCATCACCGATTCGCCGTAGCGAGGCTGCGGCGCGATCGCCAGTGCTTCACTGCCGCTCACGAGGGAGGCGGGGATCTCGGGAGCCGCTTGAGCCGCCGGTGAATAAGCCTCTTCGGGCGAAGCCACGAGGTGCCAGCTCTTCTCCGGGAGAACCGAGGGCTCGATTTTATAAAGGCCCGGTTTCACCGACGACTGACCCATCAAACTCATGAGGGTTTGCAGCTTGTCGAAATCCGACGTGCGCGGCTCGAAGAAGTCGAGTTGCTGCGACTTCTCCGGGCAGGGGATCACGTGGGTCTCGAAGTCGCGGATCGGATTCTCAAGGTTCAGTTCCGACAAACGATTCTCGAGCAGCGTCGCGAAGAGTTCGCGATTGCGGCTGGGTGTTTTCGGCTCGATCTCGATCTTGTGCTGCGCCTTCGAATATTCGCAGTGAAGGATCAGGGTCAGTTTTTGTGCAAAGAGCCTGCGTCCCTGCAGGCGCGCAAAGAGGAAGTCGAGTGATCTTTGCGTTTGATGCAAGAGCAGCGAGACCAGCGACACCGGGAAATCCAAGTGCACGTAGTCTTCCAGGGGCTCCGTCGGAAGAAGCGGCGAGATCGCCGGGCGGTCCTGCGCATTCAATCTTTTCCACAGGAGTCCACCGGTTTCTCCCCAGCGTTCCTGCAGCGAGGCTGCCGTAAAGCGCGAGAGATCGCCGATTGTCTTAAATCCGAGCATCATGAAGAAAGCCGTCAAGTTCTCCACCATCGAAGGTTTCGTCCACGCCTCCAATCCTTCGAGATGAAGGAGGAGGGGGAGGGAGAGCTCTTTCAGCCGTTCTCTCTCCTCCCCGGGGGGAGAAATAAATTCGTGATGGGCCATGGCGAAGGCCTGGGCTCCGGCTGGCGTGTCAGCGGCGGCACACTGGACACCGAACCCAAGGTCTCGGGCAAGGCTCATGGCAGAGCGCATGAGGCCTTCTTCGCCGTGGAACAAATGGCTTGTAGACCCGATATCAATAAACACCCAATGTGGAGCGTTGCCGTGGAGAACGCCTCTTTCGAGGGGAGCCACCGGCCGCGACTGCACGCGGGGCGAGTATTTCAAGAAAGCCTCAACGACGGCTTTCATCGAAACCGATTTGGATGAACGCTTAAACCCCGCCGACGGAAGCTCCTGCAACTTCAGGCAGAGAACCCGGCTGGGCGTTTTCACCGTCGGGCGCGTCTGCGTGCTGTGCTTGGCCATGAGAGAGGCTGCGATTGTCTGTATGGAGGGTGAAGCGAGCATATGTGACACTCCTTTTGATAGAGTGAGGGGTCGGACGGTGAAGAGCGCGTTCGATCGCGATCTGCTTTTTTTCGAAACTGACGATCAAAGAAAAAACCGAGGCGGCGGACCCGCGATACGGTTTCAACTGTGAGAGAAAGACGAGAGCGACGTGCGCTTCTCTGGCTTGGGTCTGGAGCTTGCGGAGCTGATGCTCCTTCAAACGAAGAAGACCGAGGTCGCAACCGATTAACTCAAAGAGGGACGACGACATCATCTCTTGCAGGAGCCAAAAGAGTTTCGTTTCGCTGACTGGTTGTTCCACGCAAACGAAGCGGCTCAAATCGACGCCCTTGTGATAGAGACTCTGCGGGGCGAGAGGGACATCGCCGTTGATCCAAGCCGACCAGAGGCCTTGGCCGACAACGCCCGAAGCGGCTTCCATCCAAAGAGAAGTAGCGCCCGTGCCGAGAGTTCCGCAGAAGAGCGAGATGGTGCCTTTCGGAACACCTTTCCAGATGAGATATTGGTCGAGAGGTTCAAAGCCGGTCGCGATGCCCTCGGGGCGCTTCAGTCTTCCGGGCTCGCAGAGTTGGCTCGCCAAGAGTTCTTTCAACTCGGCGACGCTCATTTCTGCGCCCATTTTATTGTTGTGAGTGACTCCAGAAGACAAAGTTCTACCCTCTTGAGGTGTGGCATGCCGCACCTCTGCCTTCGACTCCCTATTTGGGGAATCGTGTTTACATTCTTCGTTTTTCAAATCATTCGCGGGGATATGGGGGCAAAGTGCCGGATCAATCGTTCAGACGAACTTTC
>SXSP01000223.1 GCA_005792225.1 Bdellovibrionales bacterium
CCCAGGAGTACGTTCAGAAAAAATTCGGCACGAAAGCGAAACCAGTTTCCTTCGTCTTCCACGGTGGCTCTGGTTCTCTCCAGAGCGAGATTCGCGAGGCCATCGATTACGGCGTCATCAAAATGAACATCGAGACCGATCTGCAATGGGCCTTCTGGGAAGGCATCAAAAATTTCTACGAAGACAAGAAGGGTTACCTGCAAGGCCAACTCGGTAACCCGGAAGGTGCCGATGCACCGAACAAAAAATATTATGATCCGCGCGTTTGGCTCCGAAAGGGCGAGGAATCCTTTATGAAGCGACTTAAAGTTGCGTTCGAAGACCTCAACAACACGAATCGCAACGCCTAAGCGTTCATGTCAGCGGGCATCGTAGACTTCGTTTCTGCAGCCCGGTCTTTCAATGCCCAAAAGCTCACCAATCGTAAGAGCGAAGCCGTTTCGATCGGCTTCGTCAAATGATCGTCGCATCCCGCATCCAAACACGCTTGCCGCTGCTCTTGCATCGCGTGCGCCGTGAGCGCAAGCACCGGCTTCGTAAAACCATGGGCACGAAGCTTACGGGTCGCCTCGATCCCGTCGAGGACCGGCATCTGCATATCCATTAAAACTAGATCAAACTCCTCATCAATCGCCCGATCGAATCCGTCAGCCCCGTTGTCGGCAAGCTCGACCCTCGCGCCCGCTTTGGCGAGAAGCCGTTTGATGAGCGTTTGATTATCGCGCGAATCCTCAACTAAGAGAATCTTGCATCCAGACAGATCCGCATCTGATTTATTGTCGACCGCCTTTTTCGGATCACCGGGTCGTTCAATTGGTGTTTCACGGCTGGCCGATCGCCGATCGGCGACGCGAATTTCAAAAGTACAACCTTCGCCGGCGGGGCAATCAAGGAGGATGAGATCTCCCCCGAGTTCCCGCGCGAGCCTTCGCGAAAGCGCAAGCCCCAATCCGGTTCCACCGAAGCGCCGGGTACGCGATTCGTCGGCTTGCGCGAAAGGTTTGAAGAGTCGGCCTCTCTGCTCCGGCGCGATCCCGGGTCCCGTATCGGAGACCCGAATGATCAATGTCGAATTCGTAAAAATATGTTTCTCGTATTCGAGGTTGACCGTAACACGCCCCTCGTCGGTGAATTTCACGGCGTTTCCCAGAACATTGGTGAGAATCTGCCGCAGCCGCACGGGATCCGAAACGATACGATTCGGAATGTCCTGATGCATGTGGAACTCGATGTCGAGCCCTTTTTCTTTCGCCTTGAGTTCCGCGATTCCCACCACTTCAGATAGAAGCGTCGCCAACGTCACCTCGACGTACTGAATTTCAAGCTTCCCCGCCTCCACTCTCGAGAGATCGAGAATGTCATCGATGAGACGCGAGAGAACCTTTCCGTTCCGCTCGATGATTCCGTGAAAACGCTCTCGTTCATCGTGACTGATCGTTGGATCACGAAGTGCTTCGGCGAATCCTAGGATCGCCCCGAGCGGCGTGCGAATCTCGTGAGACATGTTGGCGAGAAAAGCCGACTTGAGTTCGTTGGCCGCCTCCGCGGCCTCCTTGGCCGCGCGGAGCTCATCATCAGCCTGTTTCTTCGATGTGAGATCCCGAACGACCTTCGAAAACCCGATATGTTTACCTTCTGGCGTAATCACCGGGGTCATCGTCGCATCGGCCCAAAACCAGCTCCCGTCTTTCCGGCGGCGCCACCATTGTTCCTCGTGGCGTCCATCGCGCAGGGCATATTCCATATTTCTCTGCGGGCGTCCCGCCTTATAGTCTTCCTCGCGATACAAGACGCCGTAGAAACTTCCGATGACTTCTTCCGCTTTAAAGCCCTTGATCCGATGGGCACCCTCGTTCCAGCTCATAATGATGCCGTTCGGGTCCGTAATGAATATCGCGTAGTCTTTGACTTCTTGGACGAGGAGCTTGAATTCGGTTTCGACTTCCTGCTTTTTGTTCTCGATTCGGCTGATGAAGGCCCGCACGGATTCGAGCATCGCGGTGTGAAGAGAAATAGAAATGAGCTTGGCATCCGCAGCCGGAATGGCTCGCGTGTCCCCGAGCGCATCGAGAATCAACTCATGAAGGAGCCCGTATTCATCGATAATTTGATCGGCGGTGAATTTTCCAATATCCGCTCTCTGCACACCGTGCTGACTCGCGATGACGTTATCGAAGTTCGCGTCCGTTGCCCTCTCCTCGAGAGCATGGACGAGATGATCGAGGAAGATGGGAAGCGAATTCACGAGGGCCGAACGATCGTGGTGTTTGGCGGCGGGAACCTTAATTTTCACTTCGCTCAGCCATCGATCCAAAATTGCGTTTTTATTCTGCTTAAGATTTTCCGATGCTCGCAATTGATTCATCTCGACTCCATTCACGGCCAAAATTCACAGCCAATGGCCCTCCTTGACCTCAGGAAAGGCTATCACCAGGAGTCCTGATGAATTCTGACGCAATTGCATTGTGAAGGTGAATTCCTGCACAGATTTGGCAGGGCCGGGGGTTACGGTCACCCGTGGCAGCCACACCCGCCCGAAAAGTGATCGTCCCAGGTTGCCTTGACCGTTTGGAATCCTTCCCGTGCGATCAAGCCCGCGAGGGCGAGCGCCGCCACAGAATCCATCCACCAGATTTGCGGAAAGACAAGGTGAAGCAAACTCCCCGCGAAGAGAACCGCCGAGAGTTGGATACAGGCGAGTGAGCAATTCGCATCGGCGAGAATGGTTCGACTCTCGAGGGCAATGCCCACTTTTTTCTTCGCCCGCCACAGAGCAAACATGAAGCTGAGACTTAAAACGGAAATAACGAGCCCCGCCCAGGTCATCTCGGGCTGCCCGCCTTCCATCAGCCGTGCGACCGATGCGAATCCCGTGACACCTGCGAGCAAAAGAAACAGTGAACCGATCAAACGCGTGGCTCTCCTCTCGCGCTCAAGGTTTACCGAATCATCCGCCACCGACCCGGAGAGCTTCCAGAGGACGATCACGGCAGAGCCGACTTCAATGAGGCTATCGGCTCCGAACCCCATGAGCGCAAGTGATTCATCATTGAGCCCGAGCGCGATCGAAATCGCACCTTCGATCAAATTGTAGAAAATCGTGAAAATGGAAAGCAGCTGAGCTTTACGCGTGAGCGCCTCGAGGTCGAGAATGGATCTCGAAGCCTTCTTTGGTTTTTGCGAACACGCTGATTGCACGACTCCCCCTGGGGATGATTCCTATGATGGTGGGATGCGCAGTGCGGGTCAAATACGCTCGCTCATCTCGGCCGAACGAGGTCGGTATTGCAACTCAACTGAACAGTTGAGTTCAAAAAATGCTTGAGTCTGACCGTCGGAAGTGTGGAAAGTAAATTAAAGAGACGAGTCGACACAAACCGACTCACGTACGCCCGAGTGTCCTGGAGCCCTATGAAGCACCTGATGATGTCCCTGAATCCGCTCTCCATGGCCATGGTCCTCGGCCTGGTTCTTTCGGGTTGTGCAACCCGACCCGCGTCGACGTCTGCCGAGCAACCCGCCCCGGCCGTTCCGATTGAGACTTCCGCACCCGCTCCGACCAAGTCGGCCGCGCCCCCGACCGCTCCCGCTCCCGCTCCTGCTACAAAAAAGTATTCTAAATACCCCCCCAAGCCGCCCATTATCTGCACCCATTCGGTCGATGGTGAACGGGTTCTCGAAGTGGCCGAGAAGGACACAACCTGCTTTCTGTATTACACGAAAGACAAAATCAAAAAGAGAGTGGCTTGGTCAAAAAATGGGAACATCCACTGCGAGATCATTCGCGACAAGATGCGTGTGAATCTCGAAAAAGGTGGCTACACCTGCCGTTGGCAGGAAGGCTGATCATCGGCACTTGAAGCCGGCCGACTCAAGCTTCGCGCGCATGCGGTCACGAGTCGTCTCGCAATGCCTCATGAAGTGCGAGGACCAAGCGACTTTGTCGTTTGTCCCCGCCTTTGAATACCAAAGTTCACATCCCTTCGGCTTCACGGCCTTCAAACCGATCTCTCGCTGATCTTTCTTGAGCTCGCATGAAATGATCTGAATCGTCGAGCCCGCGCCATCGGCGGAAGCAGGTCTACGTGAGCCCGAAGCACAACCCGTGAGCGAAGCAATCGAAACTAAAATCGCGATACACTTCGTTCGCACCTTCGTCGTTCTCCAAAAAAAATCAGGGCCCGATGACTCGGGCCCTGCATACGAAAGATGGTACAACCGACTTAAACTGCACTTGGAGGTACCCTCTCAGCATGCGGGAAGATCGCTTGCATCGCAACCCTGTCTCGCCCGAACCGCACCGTCAACACACGCGCGAAAACTTCGTCATCACCGCAACTTACGATCGGCGCCACGTTAAACTAACTTAAATTTTATTCTGTGCTCCGTGCGCGAAAAAGCCTTTCAAACTAAACTCTCTTTCCAAGGAGGACCGGGCCTTTGTCGAACTCACGCATCTTGATCGTCGAAGACGAAGAAAAACTTCTCGAGCACCTTTCCTCCACGTTTCAAAACGAGGAGTTCTCGGTCTTCACGTGCTCAAAGCTTCGCGACCTTGAAGACATCCTGGACCTACCGGCCAAGAAATTCGATGTCATCGTTCTCGACCGACTCCTGCACGGCCGCGATGCCGCGACCATGGTCCCTCAACTCAAAGCCAGCCTTCCCGACACGAAAGTCATGATCCTCTCGGCCATCAACACGCCGAGCGAGAAGGCAGCTCTCCTTAACTCCGGCGCCGATGACTACCTTGCCAAACCCTTTGATTCCGACGAGCTCTTGGCGCGTGTTCGCGTCCTGATTCGTCGGAGCTCTCCGGGCTTCACCGTCGGCAATCTCACCCTGGACGTCGTTAACCGCACGGTTCGCATCAACGATCGCGAGCTTCCACTGACGAACAAAGAATTCTTACTCCTGAAAACCCTCGGCCAAACTCCCGGCAAGATCTTCAGCAAAGCCGCGCTCTACGAGCACGTTTGGGAAATGAGCCCCGAGGTCGAGAGCAACGTCGTCGAAACCACCGTCAATAAACTCAGACGTCGCCTCGAGGAGCTCGAAGCCTCCACCCACATCCGCAACTCTCGCAATCTCGGATATTGGATTGAGGAATAGGTTCTTCTTCATCATCCTGCTCACGCTGATTCTCTCGGCGCTTGCGATCAACTTCGTTCACATCTACTTCTTCCGCAACCAACGCCTGATTTTGATCGATCAACAAATCGCCACGACTTCCGACGCCCTCATCAGCTCCGACATCTTTCGAAGCGCCCTCGCCGATCCCAAAACGATCGATGCAAAAATCACCTCCGTCATCGGCCCCTTGCGCATCGGAAAAGTCTTCGTCATCCGCGACAAATCCGCAAAGGTCCTCTACGAAAGCGGAAGCATGCTCCTGCTCCCGGTCCAGCTTCCCACATCACCGGAATGGGTCGGCGTTGAAACCGATCAACACTACATCCGCATCCGCAACATCGAGCTCCCCGGAAAATCCAGAGCCACCCTCCAGGTCGGCCTCGTGCTCGATCAAAACTTCATCGCTTGGGAAATCCTCGACACGCAAGTGATCAACTACATCACCGCCATCACCCTTGCGATCTTCCTTGCATCCGTGATGGTCACGTTCTTCTTGCTCGCCCCTTTGCGCAACTTGATCACCCACCTCGGCCACGCGACCGAAAATCTCAGTAACCTCAAGGATGTCGATCCTCTCCCCAACCGCCTCTTCAAATACGCCAGCGGATTCTGGGCGCGCTCGGACGAATTCTCGATGCTCGTTGAAACCGTTCAACGCCTCATCGACCGCATCAACCAAAACTACAAACTCACCCGCGCCTGGACCCTCCAGATGGCTCACGAGCTCAAAACTCCACTCAGCATCATCCGCGCGACCACCGACTCGCAATTGCGTAAAGGCGCAATCCCGCAAAAGCACGCAAACGAAATCGTCACCGAAGTGAACCAAATGTCCTCCATCATCAACGACTTCCTCGACTGGGCCGAACTCGAAAGCTCAGCACTCCCCAAAGATCTCCACTCACTCAAAATCCGCACGAGCCTCCAAAAAGTCGTCACTCGCCTGAACCAAGTCGCGCCCGACCGAATCCGCACCGAGATCCACAACGACTTCAACGTCATCGCCAACCCCAACCACCTCGATCAATTGATCACGAACCTCCTCACCAACGCCCTGAAGTTCTCCCCATCCGACGCCCCAGTACAAGTCCACGTGAGCGGTCGCACCCTCTCCGTCCGCGACCACGGCCCCGGC
>SXSP01000224.1 GCA_005792225.1 Bdellovibrionales bacterium
GCAGAAGGATTCGTGAAGTTATAGTTCTTGAAGAAGAAGACGAAGCTCCACCAGTCGTCATTTCTGATCATGACCGAGCCTGGATCTCTCGCTGCGAATGAGGCGATGAAAGATCCTACAATCAAGAAGCAATAGTAAGAGGGAAGGATTCGGATGAACCGACGTTTGTAGAAGGACCAGATACGAATTTTGCTTTTTCCGAACACGTCGGCGATCAAGCCTTTACTCACGAGAAAACCGGAGAGAACAAAGAAGATTTGGACGCCTAAATAGCCGAGTCGGTGCGGACCCTCGAAGAAGTGAACAAACAAGACGAGAAGAATGGCGATTGCCCGCCAGTAATCGAGAGAGGCAATCCTTTCCGATTGGTTCAGCCAGTGGTCGTAATCGATTCTGAGTTGAGAGAGAAGTTTGTTCACGCACTCAGTTTAATGCGTCTTCCCCACCGTGATAGGTACGGAACTCGAGATTTCTGGCTGAAGACCTAGCTAGAAAGTTGGTTAATTTGGGAGCTACTTTTTTTTACCGATCAGTGTCCAGGGTCGATACCTGGTGAAGAAGTTTCGCTTCAAACGAAAACCCTCCCTGCCGACCGCATCCCCGCCGCCCAAAACCGGCACCCGTGGCCTCAAGTTCGTCACCGGCTTCGTGTGGAAACTCATATAGCGAGGGCGGGCGTGGGCCTCAAAATTGATAGAACGAACGCGTGAAAGTTAAAAAGGAGCAGAGCGGATGGGCATCGAGCTGATCTTAAAGGCGATCGCTGAAATTCAGAAGACGAACTTGATTCCGATTTTGATGATTTGCTCGGCCGTGGCTTTTGTGGGTCTTATCTTGCTCAGTCTTCTCGTCAGGTATGCGATGATCTTCGCGATTGCGGGGACGGGAGCTTTCGTTCTCCTTCTCGCGAACTTTCCCAAAGGTGTGAGCCAGGACGTAGTGGATGCGATGATCATCGCTGGTTTTAGTCTCCTGACCCTCATGCTCTTTTGTTACGAGTTCATTCTCTGGAAACAAACACGGGCCATGCGCTCAATCGCGATGCGCCGACCTTCGAGCCGGCCGATGTATCGTGCGGGCCGGCCTCGCGCGACCGGTCCCATTTCGATGCCTAGGGGTCAAGTGGCCCCCAAGCGCCACTACCGTTAAGCTTCGACAATCGCGGTAACGCCCATTCCGCCTGCGGTGCAGATGGAGATGAGGCCACGGCCGCCGCCCCGTTCTTTAAGTGCTTTCGCGAGTGTTGCGACAATGCGCGTGCCGGTGGCACCGAATGGATGGCCGAGAGCGACGCTTCCGCCTTTGACGTTCATTTTGTTTCGATCGATGGTGCCGATCGGTTCTCCTAAACCATATTTATTGAAGAAATCGGGCGACTGCCACGCCTTCAGCGTGCAGAGCACTTGGCCCGCGAACGCCTCGTGAATCTCGTAGAGGTCAAAATCCTGTAGGCGAAGGTTGTTTCGCTTGAGCATGCGCGGAACCGCGACGGCCGGCGCCATGAGGAGTCCTTCTCCGCCGACGAAATCGACGGCCGCGGATTCCGCGTCGATGAAGCGTGCGAGCGGTGTCCAGCCCCGGCGATCGCACTCTTCTTTCGAGGCGAGCAGGACGCATGATGCTCCGTCGGTGAGTGCCGTGCTGTTACCGGCCGTGAGCGTTCCTTTGCCCGTGAAATCAAAGGCTGGCTTCAGCTTCGCGAGTTTCTCGATGGACGTGTCGGGCCGGAGAAGGCCGTCAGCTTTTAAGCCTTCATACTCCATGACCAGGTCTTTGTAGAAACCCTCGCTGTAAGCTTTGGCGCCCTTTTGGTGGCTCTCAAATGCGAGTTGGTCTTGGTCTGCGCGGCTGATCTGCCACTCTTGAACCATGCGTTCGCAGTGTTGTCCCATCGAGAGCCCGGTGCGTGGCTCGCGGACCTGCGGGAAGTCAGGCGCAAGATCCGATGGACGAAACCTCAAGATGGTCTTCAGACGTCCCGCAAAATCCTTTTGTCGATTCAATTCGAGGAGTTTACGAGTCATACCTTGCGATGCCATGACGGGAAGATCGCTGTTTGAATCGACCCCGCCGGCGATGGCGGATTCGATTTGCCCAGCGGCGATTTTCATGGCGAGTTGCCAGGTGGTTTCGAGGCTCGTCCCGCATGCTCGTTGAACGTTATATCCGGGGGTGTCGGGGTGAAGACTCGTGCCGAGAACGCACTCGCGGGCGAGATTCCAGTTTGAGCCGATCATCACGCCGCCCAGGGCGACGTCGCCCACGCGCTGGCCCGCGAGTGCGTATTTTCTTACGAGCGCTTCGATCGTATCGGTCATGAGTTTTTGGGTCGTGACCTCGAAATAGTTAGTCATGGATTTAACGAACGGCGTGCGCATTCCGCCGACGATATATACGGGACGATTTTGCATGAAGCCTCCAAAGATGAATCCCTGAACCAATAGCCAATCATGCATCGAGAGGTTTGTCACCGAAAGGCAGGAGGGACCGCGCGCCCCAGTGATTTTGCAGTTCCTGGATGAACGCGCGGCCGGATGAAAAGTGCCGGAATCTCCGAGGAGGGTGGACGGAGATCCCGGCTTGGCTGCTTGGTTGGGACTATGGGACTAAGAGGACTTAGGACTCTGTTTGGGACGGTTGCTCCGCGAGTTGAACGCGGAGGTTCTTGGTTTGTTGACCCCGCAGGACCTCCACGTCTGCGGTGCTCTTGACCGGTAAGCCGGAGATCGACTTGACCAGGTCGGTTGAATTACGAATCTCTTTTCCATTTACTTTTTTGATGACGTCGTAAACTTTGAGGCCGGCGCGATCGGCCGGTTGGCCTTCCATGACGCCTTTTACGAGAACGCCGACCGGTTCCTGCATCTGCATGTAGCCTGCGATCTCCTCGGTGAGATCCTGGATTTCGACACCCATCCAGGCGTGCGAGACTCGACCGTTCTGCACGAGCTGCGTGATGACGTCCTTCGCGGTGTTGATCGGAATCGCGAAGCCGATCGCCTGCGCCCTCGGATCAATCGCGGTATTGATGCCGATGACCTCGCCCTTTAAGTTAAAGAGCGGGCCGCCGGAATTACCGGGATTGATGCTCGCGGAGGTTTGAATGAAGTCCGTGCGGGCTCCTTCGATGCTCCGGCCGAGGGCGCTGACGACGCCTTGGGTGAGGGTGTTCGTGTGGCCGTAGGGATTGCCGATTGCGACGACCCATTCACCGACCTTGGACTTCTCGCTATCACCGAGGGGAGCGGCTTTGAGTCCAGGTTTTTTGTTTACAAGTTTTAAAAGGGCGACATCCGTCACCTCGTCGACGCCAACGACTTTGGCCGGGTGGCCCTTGCCGTTCTCTTCGCCGACGAATTTCACCATGATCTCATCGGCGTTTCGGCCCGCCATCCGTACGACATGCGTGTTCGTGACAATGTACCCGTCTTCATTCAAAACGAAGCCTGAGCCCAAGGCCTCTTGGGGCTGCGGCTTCATCTCGCGGCCCCCGAAGGGACTTCTGAAGAAGTAATCGAAGTCCTCGGGCATGCCCGGGTAGCCCGGCATTCCGCGCGGGCGGATGCGGGGACCCACGGTCGTCTTCGTGTAGATGTTCACGACCGTGGGCGACATCTGCTCGGCAAGTGAGGTGAAGGCCAAATTCAATTTCTCAAGAGCATTGTCGGGAACGGCCTGGGGGCTGACCGGTGGAACTTTGCTCGTTGTCCAAATTGGATTTGTTTCCGCGTGGCTCATGTTGGGCCACGTAATGCGAGCGCCTGAGATCCCGACGACGGTGGCCGCGACCAAACCCATCATGCCGCCTCCTCGCCAGACTGAATTCCAAACTTCGCGTTTCATACCTTTATCTCTCCTGTTACGGGACGGGTTCGTTTTGCCGTCCTTCGCATGAGATAAGAATTAGCACGCGGGTCTTAGAGAGCCCTTAAAGTGGGATTAAAAGATTTTAATGCCGCGGGAGGCTGAATTTAAACGTAGTTCCGGGCCCTTGCGAGGGTTCCAATTCAAGCTTCGCCCGGTGAAGTTTAGCGATCCGAAAGGCAATCGAAAGGCCCAAGCCCACACCCGCAATGAGGTGCTGTCGGTGGGAGCCGCGGTAAAAACGATCGAAAACTCGCTCGGCATCTTCCGGAGGGATTCCGGGCCCGTTGTCGATCACCCGCACGTTCACGGCCGTGGGCGAAGTCGCCTCGAGCTCCACGCGAACTCGGCCCCCGGGCTTCGGGGAGTACTTGATCGCGTTCTCAATCAGATTGAAGAAGAGGGCTCTGAGGAGGTCGGCATCACCCATCACCTCGAGTTCGTTTTCGCTCGCATTGGAATCGAGACTGATTTCCATTTCGACGTTTTTTTCGGTTGCGAGGCGATTGAGCTGCGCGAACGTTTCGAGCAACGCTTCATCGACGCGAATTTTCGAAAAATTGGGCTGCCAAGCGCCGCTGTCAAACCGGGCGAGTAAGAGAAGATCGTCGACCATCTTGGAGAGTTGATTTGTTTCCTGAGAAATGCTGGCGAGCAGTTCGCGCGATTCTTCCGGAGAGCGGTCGACTTTTCTAAAGACATCGAGCTCGCCGCGAATGATCGCGAGGGGAGTCTTCAATTGGTGAGAAGCATCGGCGATGAAACGCTCTTGGCTGTCGAACGCCATTTGGAGTCTCGAGAGCAGATCGTTGAGGGTGAGTGCGAGTTCCTTCAGCTCGGTTTCTTCTGGAACGGGAACTCGCGCTGAGAGTTCCTCGGGTTTGATCGCCCGGGCGGAGTCGATGATGCGGTAAACGGGTTTGAGCGCCCGCGTGGACAAGAGAAGGCCGAGGACTCCCGCCGTCGCGAGTGCGAGTGGAATCAGGATCCAGATCAGCGGAAGGATGCGGTGACGTTCGGCTTCAACGAGGGCGAGCGGGGCCGCGACTTGCAAGATCAGTGGCGGGAGCTGATCTTTTTTTACAAGATAACTGATAATTCGGTACTGCGATGGCCCCACTCGGTAGGTCTCGAAAGCGAACCCGTGTTGCATCGTCGTCTCAAGAATCTGCGGGCTGATCGGAAGTGCGTGTTCGAAGCGCCTCGATGTGAGAAGCACGTTTCCGTTCATCGTCCTGAACTGCACGATCGATTGTCCGAGGGGGAAGGGGAATATTTTGTTTTCTTCGATGATCGCTTCGCGCTTGAGAACGAGGCCGCCCAAGAAGTTCACGTCAAAGCCGTTTGAGATATCGACGGCGTAGTTATGAAGTGCGGTATCGAATCCGATTTGCTGAGCATCGGCAATGCCACGGTAGAGAATGAAGGTCAGCAGGATCGTCGCCGCTCCGAAGACGACAACGGAGATTGCAACGAGTTTAAACCGAATGCTCTTAGGTCCTACGAAGTTCGAAAGTCGGCGTTCGATGCGGTCACCCTTCCTTCAGCGTGTAGCCCGCGCCGATCACCGTGTGAATGAGCTTCACCGGAAAAGGCGCATCGAGTTTTTTCCGAAGCATGTTGATGTAAACGTCAATGACGTTACTGTTGTTGTCGAAGTGGATATCCCAAACGTTCTCGAGGATCTGCGTGCGCGTGACCACGCGGTTTGCATTTCGCATGAGATATTCGAGAAGTGCGAATTCCTTTGCAGTGAGATTTATCGCCGTTCCTCCGCGGGTCGCCGTGCGGGTGAGAACGTTGAGTTCAAGGTCGGCGATTTTAAGATTGCTCTGCTCCTGGCCCGAGCCGAGAGCGTTTCTTCTGAGAAGAGCCCGAACGCGAGCGAGGAGTTCCTCGAATTCAAAGGGCTTGGTCAGATAGTCGTCGGCCCCGGAATCAAGCCCCGCGACCTTTGCGCTCGTGCCGCTGAGAGCGGTGAGCATGAGTATGGGCCCCTTATAGCCGTCGCGGCGGAGATGCTTTGCCGTGTCCAGGCCGTTTTGATCAGGGAGCATCACATCGAGCAAAACGAGCGAGTAATCGATTTCAGAGAGAAGGGCTTCGGCGGTTTCGCCCGTTTCGGCGACGTCGACGGAGTAGCCGGCCTCGCTGAGACCTTTTTTGAGGAACCCCGACATCTTCTTTTGATCTTCAACGACGAGAATGCGCATCTCGTCTCAATATCAAATTCCGAGTGCTCTCTCAAGGTTCGCGTGGAACTCGGGGCGCCAGACGTTTCCGAGATGCCCACCCTTTTTAAATAGATGAAGGCGCGAACCGAACTGATCTTTCAGCCAACGCGTATCGGTCGGGCGTAGGAGGAAATCATCTTCGTTATGAAGAACGAAGACGTTTGGGTCGCGCGCGAGTCGATCGGCAACCGCAAAGAGGCTCTCGTTCGTGAAGAGATCTTCGGGGAAAGCA
>SXSP01000225.1 GCA_005792225.1 Bdellovibrionales bacterium
CAGGTCGAGAGCGGTCTTTCGGTGCGTTCATGATAACCAAGTCAAATGCGTTGTCCAAAGAAAAATGCGAGGGAAAATCAGATTTTTGGCTCCGTTTCCCTAGGGAATTTCGCTTTTTTCCTAGGGGAATTGATCTATTTCGGTGGGTAAACCGCTTTTGACGAGCGCATTTACGAGGGAAAATTCGGCTGAAACTTGGGCTTCACGAGAAGAACCAGGAGCGAAAAAGCGAGACAGAGCGGCCCGATCCAAAGCGCTCGGGCGAGCCCGAATTGATCAGAGAGCGCCCCCATCACGATGTGCATGAGCATGAGTCCGAGGGCCTGCACGGTGAAACACCACGAAGTCACGTAGCCGGAGTATCGCCCCGTCTCGTGTTTTACCATGGCGAAGACGACAGGATAGAACATCGACATCGTGAGCCCCGTCAGCGCGAGCCAGAGCGGATGATGAAGAAGCCCCAACGAAAACGCGATGAGACTCGCACAGCCGGAGAGTGCCAGGATTTTCGAGTCGCTGTATTTGATTGGAACGAAGGCGAACACGATCCGACCGATGAAGAGACCTAAGAAAAAACCTGAGACCAAGAGATTGGCCGTGTCCACTTCGTAGCCCCAATCACGTCTAACGAGAAGCGCGAGGCGACTGGAAAGGCCGATCTCGGCCACGACGTATCCGGTTGCGATCAGAGAGTAAACGAGCGCCATTTTCCAGGGCCGCGAGAGGGCTTTTCCCTCACTCGATTCGATGGGCGCATTGTACTCCTCACCGTTGATCTTGAAGGACGCCAGAAACACCGCGAGAGGCCCCAGGGCGAGCGAGAACGAAACCGCGCGCCACGAGAAACCGAGATGGTACATCACCGTCACGAAGAGGGGGACGGCGAGCGAAGCGACTCCGTACGTGGAATGCAGTCCCGCCAAGAGTTGACGACGTCGACTTTCGGGCGCGGCTTCCGAAACGAGAACGTTATGGGAGATTCCGAGGCCGCCGAAACTTGTTCCGAAGAGAAAGCAGCCGATGAGAACGAGCGTATACGTCGGCGCCCATCCGACCAGCACGAGGCCCAGGGCCTGCGCGAGGCTGTAGACGCGGAGGATCCAGTAAGCGCCCTTTCTCTCCATCAAACCGAAGAGGAGAAGGTTGTTCACGAGTGCAGCGGTCGATGCCACGAAGAAGAAGAGCCCACCTTGCGAATCTGAAAGTGAGAATTCCCGCAGAAGGTCGGGAAAGATCGGACCGCGGCCGTTATCCGCAAGACCAAAGACGAAGAGACTCGAATATGCCAGACCGATCACATACCAGGGCGAAAGCGCTTTTTTCATATCGGACTCAAGCGAATCTCACTTTGAGCCGTAAAGCAAGCATGCGCGAGAAATCCTTCCTCGAAGTCTTAGAAGATCAGATGAGAGAGCAGATCCGCTCGGAACTCATGAAGGAGCTCGAAGAGAAGTTTCGCATGACCCGCCCCACACCCATCGATACCGAAGCGGCCAAGGCGGGACGGTTCGAGACATGGCTCGCCTCCCACGTCGGTAAGACCGTGTTTTCAACGGAAGCCTCGGCAAAGAGAGCTTACGCCTCCCAGCCCCGCGCGAAGATGAAACAAGAACCGGCCCCGACACTCGGAGAGGAGCCCCGCGCACGCGCTCTTACGATGGAAGAATTGATTGCGCTCGAACTCTTGCGCCGCCATTCGGGTGTCACAATCCCCGAGCCCTTCACCGAACTTCAGCTGAAAGGCGCCTGGAGAAAGGCCGCCCTGAAGACTCATCCCGACCGCTTGGCTGACGCCGATGCGATCACACAAGCAAAGGCCGCGGCCCTCTTTCGAGAGCTCGCGGCCGCGTATGATCTGTTGCAACTTTACGTGAAAACCGTCGCCGCCTGATCAGTGAAGTTTTTTGTACTGGATACGTTTCGGCACGAGAGCTTCCTCGCCGAGACGCTTCTTACGATCTTCTTCGTACTCCGAGAAGTTCCCCGGATAGAAGACGACTTCGCTGTTTCCTTCGAAGGCCAGGGTGTGCGTGCAGATGCGGTCGAGGAACCAGCGATCATGCGAGATGACTACGGCGCAGCCGCCGAATTCGAGAAGCGCCTCTTCGAGAGCTCTCATGGTGTTGACATCGAGATCGTTCGTCGGCTCGTCAAGGAGGAGCAAGTTTCCGCCGGCCTGGAGGACCTTTGCGAGCTGGACGCGGTTGCGCTCCCCGCCCGAGAGATCACCCACCTTTTTTTGTTGAGCGTCGCCGTGAAAGTTGAACCTCGACACGTACGCGCGTGAATTCATCTCTTTGTTGCCGACGAGCATGAGGTCGCTTCCGCCGGAGATTTCTTCCCAGACGGATTTGTTCGGGTTGAGATTGTCACGCGATTGATCGACGTAAGCGAGCTTCACGCTCGAGCCGACCTGGAATTCACCCGTGTCGGGTTTCTCTTGACCCGTGATCATGCGGAAGAGCGTCGTCTTACCCGCACCGTTGGGTCCGATGACCCCAACGATGCCACCTCTCGGAAGCGAGAACTCGAGATTTTCGAAGAGGAGCTTTTCGCCGTAGGCTTTCGTAACACCCTTCGCCTGCACGACGATGTCGCCCAAACGGGGGCCCGGCGGAATGTAGATTTGAAGTTCCTGAAGTTTTTCGTTCGTCGGTTCTTTCAGGAGGTTTTCGTAAGCCGAGATGCGCGCCTTTGATTTCGCGGTCCGCGCACGGGGAGCCATGCGCACCCACTCAAGTTCGCGTTCGAGTGTTTTGTTGCGTTTCTCGTTTTGTTTTTCCTCCTGGGCCTGGCGGCGCTCTTTTTGCTCGAGCCACGAAGAATAGTTGCCTTTCCAGGGAATTCCTTCGCCGCGATCGAGCTCCAGGATCCATTCCGCGGCGTTGTCGAGGAAGTACCGG
>SXSP01000226.1 GCA_005792225.1 Bdellovibrionales bacterium
CGCGCTCTCGACAGCCTTAAGTTCCTTCAAGTCCATTGAGCCACTTCAGATTCGCTTCCGACTCGGCAGATGGCTCGCCTTAGCTCTCGAATTTCTCGTCGCCGCTGACATCCTCCAAACCGCGATCGCGCCTACTTGGGACGAAATCGGACAATTAGGCGCCGTCGTTGTCATCAGGACGGCGTTGAACTTCTTCCTTGAGCGAGAAATCAAAGCTCACTGAGCAGCAATTTGTTTAATCGACATGCGCTGAAGGTAGGCGTAGTTCTCGGCGCCAATCATCTTCGTCATCCAGGCGACGTGATTGCGAATGAGATGTTGCTTCATCTGATCCGCTTGCCACTCATTCGCCGATCGACGTAAGGCGGCCTGCTTCAATTGATTGTGCAGTAGAAGCTGTCTCTCCTTGATCAAACGATATTCGGCTTCCGACAGTCCGACATCTTTCATGAGGAAGTCTCGCTCTTGAGAGTTGATCTTCACCAGCTTCTTCAAATCCTTGATCGTCTCATCGTCCAGTGAAGCCTTGATTTCGGCGAGGCTCAAAGGCGGCTCGGGCATCTCGATTTTTTCGGAGACGGGCAGGGCGCGGGGAGCTTGCACCATCTGATGTGGAGCCGACGCTGGAGCCCGATTCTTCAATGTCTGAGGTTCCTGGGTTTGCGTCACCTTCGAGGCGCGAGCCGGGTTTTCCTTTGCCTCCGGCAATGAGCTCTCGCAGTGGAAGTAATAGATCAAACCCGCGACGAGAAAGAAGTAAGCGGTGGCCGCCACGTAATTCGGTTTATGCATCATGCACCTCCGGTCTCTTTTTTTAGTGTACGTCACCGGTCAGCCGCTTCTGAATGACGTTTGCTCGTCGTCTCAGTTCGGGATGTGTCGTCGTGGTTGACGTTGACCAACTTCAATTCGGTTTTTCAACAAGATGAGGTTTCACGCCGGGTTCCGCAACTTTGCCGCGCGCGAGATGCGGATCGATGACCAGGCCGTCAGCGTTTTTTCGATGTCAAACCGGTGGTCGCGCGCGCGATTTCTCAACAGCGATTGTTTTAATCGCATCTGAACCGTTTTGTGGATCGTGGCACAAGCGTTGAATACGTTCTCGTATGTCGCATTGGACGCGCTCATTTTGGAGGAGTTCGGATGACATTGAAGTCTGTGGCACGGATTGCCGCCCCCGTCGTTCTCATTTGTACCATGATGGTAGCCCACGATGTGGAAGCGGGACGCTCCAAGAGACATCGTCAGGGCTTTGGAGGGCGTAACAATCCGGTACGCCAATGTATTCAGGACGTGCAAAAGGAAATGCGCGCCCTGATGCGTTCGGTAGGCGCTGCATGTAAGGCTGAAGGCGCGACGCCCGAAGCTTGCACGCAAGCAAAGGTCGAAGCCGAAGTCGCCGTCACGGGATTGATCGAAGAACTTCGTGCGTGCCGAGATGCCGCAAACAATCCGCGGCCGACTCCCGCTCCAACACCGATCGTTGATCCTCCGCCGCCGAATCCGCAACCAACTCCAGATCCGCTTCCGCCGCCGGTCGCGACCCCAGTTCCACCGCCGATGGCGACGCCGGCTCCGACACCGGCTCCGACACCCGTGGCAACGCCGGCACCGACTCCGGTTCCGACTCCGCGACCAACGCCGGTTCCGACTCCGCAGCCAACTCCTCAGCCCACGCCGCAACCTACGCCGGCTGGCCCGGATGGTGTGGCTCTTTACACCACCAACTGCGCGGCTTGCCATGGATCGGTCGCTTCAACCACTCTCAGCCGTGGTCTCTCGGCAAGCCAGATCAGCAGCGCCATATCGGGAGTTCCGATCATGGCCGCGCAGCCCAGCTTAAAAGCACTCTCATCTGCACAAGTCGCCGCGATCGCACAGGCGTTGCGCTAACCGAAATCCAGGAGAGGTGGACGATCCGCCTCTCCTTCTTTAGCTTTTCGTAATCAATTGCTGAAACCTTCAAGACTCCCGACTCTGCCGTGGCGTTTCCCTCGAAACCAAATCGCAATCGCGAAAGGATAAGCCCGGCGTTTTCAATTAGTTTGCAGGCGTGAACTAAGGATGGAAGGAGTCACAAATGCAAATCTACGAAGCACTCAAAAAAGACCACGATACGTTGAAGCCCCTCTTGGCCCAGCTGGTGAATGCGGGCGGCGAAAGCGCTGAGGTTCGCTCGCAGCTGATCGATCAAATTCGCGATGAACTCGTTCCCCACTCTCGTGCTGAGGAAGCCGTATTCTACAATTCGCTCCGTCAAATCGATGAGGTCAGCGACCTCGCTTGGCACGGCTACACCGAGCACGCGGAAGCGGAAGCCATGCTCCGCACTCTTCAGGTGATGGACAAAGTCAACGCGGATTGGACGGCGATTGCGACGAAGCTGAAAGAGGCTCTCGAGCACCACATCGCGGAAGAAGAAGGCAAGATCTTCAACGCCGCTAAACAAGTTTTGGCGGACGAAGAGGCCGAAATGATGGCGACCGCGTTCGAACAGCTCAAGGGCGAAGTTCAAGAGCAGTCGTTCATGCAAAACACGCTCGACATGATCGCGAACATGATGCCGACGCGTTTCGCGGATAAACTTCGCAGCTTCAACCACCGCGTATAAACGGCGGGTTCGGTGTTCAATCGGATGGCCTCTTTCCCGGTCAAACCGGGTGGGGGGCCGTCTCTCAATGGACCTCCGTCGGGGCCTCAAAATGGGCATCGGCGATTTGACGTTCTTTAGACTCTCGTGAGGGGATTTCGGCGCCGATAAGACGTCGATGCCGACCGAGACATCGAAGACCCCCATTCAATCCACTCGTCAAGCGACGACCCAGGCCACCACCCAGGCGTTCGACGATCACGCGTGGAACTACGCTCGATATCGCTATTCGATTTTAATCGCCGCTCTCTTTTATCCGGTTTGGCAGCCCGCCTACGCGTGGGTCCTTGACGGAAAAATCAATGATTCAATTTGGGAACGGTTCGCTGTTAGCGCCGCTTGCCTCGTTTTCGTTGGCTCGACGTATTTCCCGAAGATCGTGGATCGATGGATTCAAACGTTCTTTACCGGAATCGTCTGTCTTATTTCGGCACACGTCTTTTATCTAGTTGCGATGAACGATCTCAACATCCTCTACGTGCTCGGCGCGTACTGCGTGATGTTTGCCTCCGGCGCGATTCTTCTGACACAGACAAGTCTTTTCGTTTATTTCGCGATGTGCGTTTGCGTGACCCTTAAGCTTTGGGTTTTCCGCATGGACGCAAATAGTCTTTTTCTGTTTATGGGAGCCATCACGTCGCTCGCGGTGACGTTCGCATCCTCTCAGGCGATCATTTCGCTCTTGAAGGCGCTTCGCTTGAGCAAGGCCGAGATCTCGCGTTCGCACAAGGAAATCGAGAGTGTCATGAACTCTCTCGGTCAGGGCTTCCTGAGTTTTCTCTCAAGCGGTGAATGTAAGCCGATGCATTCTCAGGCTTGTCTCGTTCTCCTTGAGGGTTCTCCCGCGGGAAAGATGATCTGGGACGTCCTTCGTGTGCCGGCCGATAAACAAGACCAAATTAAAGAATGGGTGCGGTTTTGCTTTGAGCTCAAGAAGAATGCACCGACCATCGGTACGACTTTGTCTCTGGGGCCGCAGACTTTTCCGCACTCGATGGGACACGACATCGTTCTGGAGTATTACCCCGTCTTCGGTGAGCAGGACGAAGTCACGGAAGTCGTCGTCGTTGCAACCGACAAGACAGTCGAGTTCCAGGCCAAACGACAGACGGAATTGGAGCAGAATCGCTTCAAGACGATTGCCACGATCGTGGAGCAAAGAGCGTCGTTCCGCCCTTTTCTCGCCGACACGCGTGCGAAGCTTCAATCGTTTGCGCAAAAGTCGCCCGCAGAATGGGAGTCGGGCGCTCTCGAGGTCGAATACAAGCGATTTCTCCATACCATCAAGGGTGGCTTTGGCCTCTTTGCCATGACGGAACTCGCCAGTTTCGTTCATGATCTCGAAGAGGCCTGGAAGAAGTCATCGAGGCTTGAGGACGCCAGAAACCAGTGTTCGAGTCTTCTCTCGCAGGTCGATGCTTTTTTAAATCATCATGGGAAGATCCTCGGAGCTCGCGTCCTGGAGTCGGAGCGGATGATCGAAGTTCCCGTCACGCGTGCGCTCACGCTCATTGAAAAGTCCAAGGTGGAGGCTCCTGCGATTTGCCGCGAGCTCGTCGATGTCTCCATGCAGCCGATCGGCGAGTACTTCCAGCAGTACGTCGATCTCACGAGAACGCTCGCGCGCAAGCAGGCGAAGAAGGTGACGGGTCTCAAAATCGAGAACGCTCAACTCCCGATTTTTCCGGAGGCTTACCAAACTCTCTTCGCTTCGTTCGTTCACGTTTTCCGTAATGCCATCGATCACGGCCTGGAGCTTCCGGCGGAACGCACGGCGAACGGTAAGGCGGCCGCGGGCTCGATCTCCGTTCGTTTCGAGAAAATCGAACGTGAGGGCCGCGATTGTTTGTTGATCACGGTTGAAGACGACGGTCGAGGAGTCAACGTCGAGAAACTCCGCGCGAAGCTGCAAACGAGTGGTCTCACCGATGACGAAGTTCTTCAAAGCGTCTTTGATTCCGGGGTCACAACGAGAGACGTCGTCACCGATCTTTCCGGTAGAGGCGTGGGCCTGGATGCACTGAAATTCGCGGCGACGGCGATCGGCGGTACGGCGCGAATTCAGTCACGAGCGGGACGCGGCTCAACGGTCATCGTTGAAGTTCCGTACATCACGCCCGTGACGACTCCACGAGTTCAACTCGCGGCTTGAGATCAGTGAGCGACCCCAACGAGAGCGCCCGCTTTTTTAAATGCGTCACCCATCCGCGTGAGATCCTCACCCGCACCTTGAGCGAAGTCAGGCCGTCCACCGCCCTTACCCTTCATTTCTTGTGCGATTTCACTGAGGAGCTTTCCGGCGCTCAGCGCTTTCGTTAGATCTTTAGAGACCGCAACGACGATCGGATGTTTGTCCTCGCCTTTTCCGACGAGCACGACGACTCCGGATTTGATCTTGTCTTTGATCTTATCGGAGAGCTCGCTCAGGAGCTGTCGATCATCCATCTCGATGTGCGCAGTCACGAGCAGACCGTGCGCGCCGTTTGCCGAGAAGGTCTTGGCCGATTTGACGAGCGAGTCGACATCGATCGATTGCCCTTTGAGCGACTTGATTTCGCGTTCGAGCGTTTTCATCAACATCTTGGAGTGTTCGATCCAATCCGTCACGGTCGCGTTTTTACCGAGAGCCTCGGCCGACATGTACTGTGTCCAGCTCTCTTGATATCCGCAGGCAGAACGAGCGTGTTGGTTTTCCCGCGTGTTCCGTAAGAGGAATTCGAGGGCCGTATCGCCCGTGATCGCTTCCACGCGGCGCACGCCCGCCGAAACGCCACCTTCCGAAACGATCTTGAATAATCGAATCATCGCCGTGTTCGAGACGTGCGTTCCGCCGCAG
>SXSP01000227.1 GCA_005792225.1 Bdellovibrionales bacterium
CATCTCAACAGCAGGGTTGCATCAGGTGTCAGCCTCATCCTGACAACTTATCCGAAAGAGACAATTCCCTTTCTCAATCAGTTCCAAAGCTCGAAGCCGCGTCTTCATAAAGACACGACCGTCATCGTATCACCGGCGTGGATGGAACCTCAGGCATTTAGTGATCGCCCGGAAATCTTTAAGTCGCTTCCTCCCTTTAAAATTTTCTCACCATGGAACGTGAAGCAACCAAGCACGAGTTTCCAAGAATTCGCGCGCCGCTTTAAATCGGTCTACGACCGCTACCCTGATCATGATTCAGTTTACGACTACGACGCCGTCATGATCTTGCGCGCGTGTTCCAAACAGAAGTCATCGATCGCGATTTGTCTCCGCGAACTTCGATCTTTCGAGGGACTCACCGGTACTTATAAATTTGTCGAGGGCAGGGCTCATCCGGATCGCGAAGAATACCTATTAAATTTCGACTGGAGAGGAATGGTTCCCGCGAAAGTTCTCACCGAGGTGAAACAATGAAGCTTCACCGCATCTTCTTCACCTCAACTCTGGTCTTGCTAGCCGCCCTGATTGTCTCTGTCCTGATCTCTTGGCTTATCATCTCACAGCTCAACCATCGTAAATTCGCGGACGAGCAGAATAGCCGGTTCGAAAGGGTTTTCGACAGGTATCGCGACGATATCGTGGCGAATCTAATAACCGGCAACCATGAGCTTCTCGGTGAGACCATCGACTCCATCGTGAGGTTCGAAAAGGTCAATATCAGCCTGACTTCGCCCAAGGTGCAATTCACCCACGCGAACAATTCAATCAAGAGTGAAGATGTCACCCGAATCTTCCCGCTTGAATACGGGGGCAAAGCCTACGGTCAACTCACAATGCGGTCATCGATGTCGTCTTCAGATGAGGCTTCAAATGTTCTCTTCATTTTTTTCCTCGGTCAACTCGTTGTCGGATCGTTCGGTGTTGGATTTTTCTTTTATTACAATCGCCGCTTCCTGTTGCGCCCGCTCAATGAGCTCGTCAACCAGGCCTTGAACGACGAGTCAGCTCTGACTCTCCACTCGCTGACCGACGCCCCGTCGGAAATTTACGAAATCGGACGGAGACTTCAGATCCTCGTATCACGCAATAAAGAAGCCTCTCGTCGTGAAGCTTACATTGAACTCGCTGCCCAAGTTGCCCATGACATTCGCTCTCCAGTCAGTGCTCTCAACGCCGTTTTTCACCTTGCGCACAACATACCGGAGGAACATCGGAAACTTGTTCAATCTGCCACTCAGAGAATTTCGCTGATTGCTGAAAACCTACTTAAAAAGTACCGCGATAAAGACGGTGGGCCCTCGCTGCTCCCTAGGAATGGGAGCAGCCTTATTGTCTCTCTAGAACAATTGGTAAACGAAAAGAAATTCGAATTCCTTGATCAAGGCAACGTAGAGTTCTGCCTCACCTCAGATGAAGGTCCGCACGAAGTTGAGATGAATCATCTCGACTTATCGCGAATCATCTCTAACTTGATAAACAACGCCGTCGAAGCGGCCGCGCCCGAGCGGAAGCTCGTAGTGAAACTCTCAGTGGAGCGGGTCGGTCGTGAAATCCTGGTGCGCATTTGTGACAACGGGGTCGGTATGGGGCCTGAGGTTCTCGCAAAGGTCGGCAAATTCAAGTTCTCGTACGGTAAGAAAAACGGTAACGGGCTCGGCATTGCACAGGCCGCGGCAACCTTATTGAAAAATAAGGCCCGAATTGAGATCGATTCCAAATTGGGAGATGGCACAACAATCACGCTCACTCTCCCCGCGCTCGACGTTCGTCCACTCAGGGTTTCCGAGATTTGATAAGTGGTGATACGCTCATCTCGTGGTCCTACGTTTACTGCTTCTGACTTCTATTCTTATTTTAACGGAAAAGGCACGGTCGCTGGATCGATGCGAGGTCCTGGCGAAGGACTATCACACACCAGGTCAGCGGGTCGCCATCTTCTTTCTCGACAAGATCGGTTCATCGATACAAGGTAAACTCAAACGATTGAGGCCCGAAGAACGCCAAGCGCTCGGATTTGATCCCTACACCGCACGTGCGCTCGAGGCATTTGCCAAGCGTGCCGAGAAGTTTTTGGTGTGCGGATCCGGCTACATCAATGGTCATCAAGATGCCGTCAGGCATTTCGTGCTCGGCGCTCTCCTCGCGTCGAAGCTCGGTCGCGTGAGGGCAAAGGAATTGCTTGATGCACACGAAACTCGTCCCGATAAGGATAACGATGAGTTTCGAGGTACGCTCATGGATCTCAGAAACAACGCCGTCGGAATCGAAGTGGGCTCAAGATACTTTAAGGAAGGAATCCTGGATACCCTCGAAGGGACGAACGCGACGACAGCCGCTATCTCCGACAAAGCCCTCATCCTCGGACTCGCGGATGCATTCAGGCAAAATCAACTCAGCATGGTGAGATTGAACGATGCTTCCAGCGAACCGTGCGCGAAACTCTTCAAGCTGGAAAAACAGATTCTCGCGAATCCAGAGGCGCCGGTGAGCCTTTCGATTTAAGCGAGAGACTCGCCCATACTTTTAGAAGTTTACACAAACCAGCCTTGGCTCCGTGCGCCACATCCCGAAAACTCCAGAAGCTTCGCATTAATACCTCCCTATAATTTGCTATCTCGCGGAAGACCCGGTAGGCCATGGGCAAACAAAAGGAGGACTTGTGAAAAAGCTCCAAGTCGTATTGATGGCTCTCGCATTCGTTGTTGGCGCGTCTTCGTTCAACAACGCTGAAGCAGCAACTGGCGCAAAAAGAAAAAAGCAGGCGGTAAAACGCGCTGTTCGTCGCGCTCCCGCTTACCCTGACTGGGGTTACGGACAACACCGCTTCCCCGTTTACGGCCCCGGCACATGCGGCAACTCTGGCTGGCACTGCGGACCGAACAACGGCGGCGGCGACCCGCACGGCAGCGGCGGCAACGGCGGTTGATCACTGTCGTTTTGAGTCGTTTGCACTAGCTTTTAAAAGCTTTGTGAGAGAGGGACGCGCGATGAGCTCGTCCCTTTTTTTATCCTTAGATGCGCTGACAGTGGCGAGAACTGGGCTCGTCTTTGTCATCAAAACGAAATTCAAAGTTTGTACCGGGAAGCTTCAATCGGCGATCAAGGGAAGCTGAAGGGTTCTCCCGAATTTCGATCACCGTTCCAACTCCAGATGAGTTCGACTCAAGCTCGCCGTTTTTGATTTTGAGCTTGATCAGCGGGAGTGTCTCGCCGCCGATCTGCGCTTCAGAAACCGCAGCAGTCACCGTCAGATCGCCAGACACGCACTTAAATTTCCCTACCGGAAACGCGTGGACATTCTGGATGAGAGCAAAAACAAGTACGAAGAGAACGGTATAGCGCACTTTTACCTCCCGGCGAGGCACGAGCTTAGCGCGCAGTTCGAACCAGTCAATGGTTGTTGCCTCGACTCAACAAACAATGAGACAACCGACGCGCGAGTCAAAACGAGCTAATTGAATGAGCAATCCACCGTTCCCGATCATTCGTCTTGACCCTCGGGTTTCTGCAAACCTGAATCGGCGGCGGAGAGGTTTTCGGCGAGTTCCTCCGAACTTTCAGGTTCGCTCGTCGTTAAGTTCCGGTTTTCGTGGATGCTTGAGCTATCCTCTCTCGAGGGTTTTACGCTTTCGTCCTGATTTCCATTCATGAACACCTCCAAATGAAATCAACGTACAGAAACGCCAGGAGGTGTGCGTGGAGAGTTTGCGAATTTATCGTGCCTTCCCATTCAGAAGTTTCTCAAGCCTGCAGTTAAGATCCTCGAAACGGAACGGCTTGGTGATCACGTCGTCCATCCCCGCCTGAAGAAAGAGTTTGTGTTCCGATGCGTGCGACGTGGCACTCGTCGCAAGGATGTGCGTATGTCGACCCGATTGCGATTCCATCTCGCGAATCTTCTTTGTTGCCTCGATGCCGTCAAGCACCGGCATGTGGCGGTCCATGAGGATGATGTCGAACTCTTCTTCTTGGTACGCCTGAATCGCGGCGTTTCCGTCATCAACAATCTTGAAGTGGCAGCCGAGACGTTGAAAGATGGCCTTCATGATCTGTCGGTTGACCGAGTTGTCCTCCGCGATCAAACAACGGAGACCGCGCATTTTCTCCGGGTTCATCGTCACCGGCGACTCAACCGCATCAGCCGCCGGGAGTCGAATTTGCGCTTTGAAGCGACTTCCCTTTCCAAATTCTGATTCACACTTGAGCCGCCCCCCCATGAGTTCAGCGAGTTGCCGCGAAATCGAGAGCCCCAAACCGGTGCCGCCAAATCGCCTGCGAATACTCGCGTCGGCCTGCGTGTAAGGAACAAAAAGCTTTTCCATCGTCTCGGGCTTCATACCGATTCCGGTATCCGCGACCTCGATTTCGACCATCACGTCGCTGTCGGAGACGCGATGATGATTCAAACGTATTTGCACTGATCCCTTTTCGGTAAACTTTAAGGCGTTACCGACGAGGTTCGTGAGAATCTGGGTCAACCTCGTGGGATCGCCCCGTAGCCAAAGTTGTTCCGGAAGACCACAGGCTTCAAGACGCACGCCCTTCATCGATGCCGCTTGCATAAAAAACCGCGCTGTCCTTCGAAGAACCGAGACGAGATCAAAGCGAACGTTTTCAATCGTCAGGCGGCGCGACTCCAGTGATGATATATCTAAGATGTCATTGACCAAATGAAGGAGCATCTCACCCGATTCCTTGGCCATCTCAAGATTCTCTCGCTGCGACTTGTTGACGCCTGACTCGAGAACTCCGTCGATCATGCCGAGCACACCGCCGAGCGGCGTTCGGATTTCATGACTCATTTGGGCGAAGTAATCCGACTTCTGCCGACTCTCCTCCATCGATCGCTGGATCATCAGGTTCATCGTACGATCGTATTCCACCATCCGATCGAGGTGAGATCTCAGCTCAAGCTGCAAGACCACATTCCTCGCGAGGGTTCTGAGCGCCGTCGCTTGAGCTTCGGCGAGCTTACGTGGCTTGCGATCGATTACGCAGATGGTGCCGAGAACTTCGCCCGATGGGACGATCAGCGGAGCTCCCGCATAGAATCGAATGTTCGGCGCACCCATCACGAGAGGATTATCCGAAAATCGCTCGTCGAGCTGTGCGTCCGGAACCACCATCACTTCTTCGCCGAGAATCGCATGCCCGCAGAAAGAGACATCCCGAGGAGTTTCACTGACCGTGAGACCCACCTTCGACTTAAACCATTGCCGATCGTTATCGATGAGAGAAATCACGGCGATCGGGGTTTCGCAAATCTGGCTCGCGAGCAGTGTGAGATCGTC
>SXSP01000228.1 GCA_005792225.1 Bdellovibrionales bacterium
GGAGACGAGGCCGCCGGATGCGGTCGAGATCTTCCGCGCGCCGCTTGAATCTTTCGACAGCGAGAAGGGAAGACGGTTAGCAACGGTTATCCAGCGCGACATGTGATCTCCATTTCACACACATTAGACAGGCCAATCATTCGGTCCCGTGAGGGAGCCGATAGAGTCTTGAAAGAGGGCTCAACCATGTCAGATCAGCAGTTGGAGAAGCGGCATACCTATAAGTTTGGGCTTATCGGCAACTGCGCCTTCCTGGCCTATATCGACACACGTGCCAATGTAGTGTGGCAGTGTCTCCCAAGATTCGACTCGAGTTTTATATTTGGGGGCCTTCTTGATCCAGAGAAAGGCGGTCGTTTCTCGATTTCTCCACAAACCGGTGAGGAAGCCGAGACACAATATTACCTAGAGAACACAAATGTTCTCGTGACAAGGTTTCACACTCCTGAGGGTGACTTCGAGGTCGTTGACCACGCGCCGAGATTCGCGAGATACGATCGTCATTTCAAACCTCTGATGTTGATCCGGAAGATCAATCGTATTTCTGGAAATCCACGCGTCGTCGTTCGTTGCGAGCCGCGCGGAGACTACGGTGAAAAAGTTGCAGAGGTCTCGCTCGCGAGCAATCATCTCCGCTACCATGGTCTCGATGATGCCGTTCGTTTGAATACGAACATTCCGCTGACGTACGTCGCTCAAGGAATTCCGTTTCTCCTGACCGAAACCAAGTATCTCGTGTTGACGTGGGGTGAGCCTTTCGAGACTTCGCTTGAAGAGACTTGCGAAAACTATCTCAAGAAAACGATCGATTATTGGCGCGTGTGGGTTCAGCGCTGCACGATTCCCGATATTTATCAGAAGGAAGTCATTCGATCGGCGCTCGTCTTGAAGCTTCATCAATACGAAGACACGGGGGCGATCATCGCGGCGGGAACGACGAGCCTTCCCGAGGCACCGAACTCAGGACGAAACTGGGACTATCGATTCTTTTGGGCGCGCGATTCTTATTACACTCTGAATGCGCTGAATTCGATCGGGCATTTCGAGGAGCTTGATCGATACTCTCATTATATCCAGAATCTCGCATCGACTTCGCAACTCGGTTACCAGCCCCTTTACGGAATCACGGGCGACATGCAAACCGTCGAGCGAGAACTGGACCTCGAGGGATACATGGGAAACAAGCCCGTACGCGTTGGCAACGCAGCGTTCTTGCAAGTGCAGAACGATGTGTACGGTCAAGTTTTGCTTTCGTTATTTCCGCTCTATACCGACAGTCGGATCATCTTGAATCGTCGGCTCGAGTCTCCGGAGCTCGTCAATGCGGTGCTAAACTTCATCGAAAAAACGATGGAAGCGCCAGATGCGGGGCTTTGGGAGTTTCGCAACATGCAGAACAAGCACGGTTATACCTATCTCTTTCATTGGGCGGGAGCGTCGGCCGCCGCGCGCATCGGCAAACAACTCGGAGATGAAAATATCGCGCGTCGCGGGAGAGAGTTGATGAAACTAGCTGCCGAGGGGATTGAAGGCTGTTACAATCCGAAGATGAAGGCGTATTGCTCCTACGTGGGCGGCAGCGCCCTCGATGCTTCGCTCTTCCAATTGATCACGATGGGTTATTTGCCCGCGAATTCCGAGCGAGCGAAGTCGCATATCATGGCGCTCGAAGAAGGATTGCGAGCTAAAGGCGGTTTGTTTTATCGCTACCGTCACGCGGATGATTTCGGTCTTCCGGAAGTCGCTTTCCTCGTTTGCGGCTTTTGGTATGTGCGCGCGCTGGCCGCCGTCGGCCGCATCGAGGACGCGATTCAGACTTTCGAGCAGCTCCTCAGCTACTCAAACCATTTAGGTTTGCTCTCCGAGGATGTGGATCCAATTTCTGGTAGCCAATGGGGTAATTGTCCGCAAACATATAGTCATGTCGGCGTGATTAACTGCGCGTTCGACATTTGGAAGAAGCTCGATCGCCCCGCGTTTCTCTAGTTTTCCTTGGATGCCAGATGACCAAAAAGACGAGATCTAAGAAGAAAGTTTCGCGAAAGAAACCAGAAGACCTGTTGCCCGATGAGGCACCCCAAGAGTTTCTGAATCGCGAGCTCGAGTGGATCGAGTTCAACGCGCGCGTTTTGAACGAAGCGCTGGATTCGCGAACACCTCTCCTCGAGCGGCTGCGCTTTCACGGGATCTTTACCTCAAACCTCGATGAATTTTTCATGAAGCGGGTGGGCGGACTCAAACGCCAAGTGGAAGTCGGTGTCCAAAGGCGTGCGGGGGGGCTGACTCCCGTGCAGCAGCTCGCGGAGATTCGTGCGCGGGTTTCACTTCTTCTTCAAAAGCAAAACGAGAATTTCCAGAACGTCTTGATCGGTGAACTCGCGAAAAACGGAATCCAGCTTCTCTCGTGGGATAAACTGACCGAGTCGGAGCAAAAGTTTACGGCGCAGTATTTTAAACAAAATGTGTTTCCCGTTCTCACGCCGCTCGCGGTGGATCCGGGCTTGCCGTTCCCATTCGTCTCCAATCTCTCGACCTCTCTCGGGGTGACGCTGAAGCACCCGGATCGAGATGAAAAACTTTTCGCGCGCATCAAGGTGCCGAAGATCTTTCCGCAGTGGATTCAGGTTTACGGCGACTCTCCCGATCCGAAGCAGTTTCGTTTCGTTTCTCTCATGGAAGTGATCCGCAACAATTTGCGGGGGCTCTTTCCCGATATGGAAACGATCGATGTCATGGCATTCCGTATTACCCGCAATGCCGAAATCGAACGCGATGAAGACGACGTCGATGATCTTCTCGAAATGGTCGCTGAAGAGTTAAAGCAGCGCCGCTTCGGTGAAGTCGTGCGCCTTGAGCACGGGCCGAATCCGGATCCATGGATGCTTCGTTTCCTGATGGACGAACTCGAACTCACCGAAGCCGAAGTCTACGAGGTGCCGGGTCCGCTCGACTATATGGACATGAAACCCATCGTCGATGTTCCGCTTCCCGAACTGAAATACGAACCGTGGGCACCGGTCAGTCCCGCGCGTTTGATCGACGAGCAAGAAAACATTTTCTCCGCGATCCGCGAAGGCGATATCCTGGTCCATCACCCTTACGAAAGTTTCGCGTTGAGCGTCGAACGATTCCTCCGTGCCGCCGTGGATGACCCTCGCGTCCTCGCGATCAAGATGACTCTGTACCGCACGGGAGACGAATCGCCCTTCATTCCGCTTCTCGCGCGCGCGGCGGAACGCGGAAAACAAGTCGTCGTCCTCATCGAGCTGAAA
>SXSP01000229.1 GCA_005792225.1 Bdellovibrionales bacterium
ACGATTCAGCCGAGGCTCTATGGGCGAAAGCCGAGGAGCGATTTCCGAAGAATGCTAAGCGCGTAATCTTCGGAAGATCGATCGGAAGCGGAGTCGCGCTCAAGCTCTCAACCGAAAAATCCGCTGACGCTGTTATCTTGGAAACGCCTTACGTGAATCTCTCGGAACTCGCCCGATTCGTCATGCCGATGGTGCCCTTGTTTCTTCTGCGGTTTCGTTTTCCGTCTGATGAATGGATTCTCAAGACCAAAGCGCCCATCTTGGTTCTTCACGGAACCGAAGACGAAGTCATTCCCTTTGCGCAAGGCCAGCGCCTAGCCGCAATGAAGCCCGGGTCGCACTTTGTTGCGATCGACGGTGGCCATCACAACGATTTGGCCGCTTATGAAGAATTTTGGGAGGCCCTCAGACAGTTTTTAAGTGAGCTCAAATGAGAGTTGGTCTCCGCGCCTGCGGAAATGCTCTGTCGTGAGTTCCCACTCGCGACTGTTAAATCCTTCACGCCGAGAGTAAATCTTAAACATCTGCGAGAGATTTTCTGCAACCGGCCCTTCACCCCGCATCCGCGTACCAAAATTCGAATCGTTTAATTTTCCCCCGCGCATATCGCGGATCAACTGAAGCACTTTTTCTTTTCTCTGCGGTCGATGCACTTCAAGCCATTCGGTGAAGATCGGAAGTACGGTCAAAGGAAGCCTCACGGGAGTAAAACCCGCCATCGTCGCGCCAGCTTCGCGAGCGGCCTTCAGGATCATGGGCATTTCGTGATCCGTGAGTCCGGGAATCACGGGGGCGATGTTCACACCAACGGGAATCCCGGCATCCGCGAGTGCCTTGATCGCTCTTAAGCGCGCCCGGGGCCTTGAAGTCCGCGGCTCGAGCGCGGAGCACAGCTCGTCGTCGAGCGTTGTCACCGAGACATAAACCATCGCCGCACTCAGTTTCGCCATGGGCGCGAGAAGATCAATATCTCGAGTCACAAGTTCATTTTTTGTGATGATGCCGACCGGGTTCCTGAATTCGCAGAGAACGCTCAAGCACGCCCGCGTGAGTTGACGTTGCCGCTCGATCGACTGATAGCAGTCGGTGATGCCGCTCATGAAAATCGTCTCGGGAACCCACGACTTCGACATGAGTTTCGCGCGCAGAAGTTCGGGAGCGTCCTCTTTTACGAAAATCTTTGATTCAAAATCGAGCCCTGCGGAGTACCCCAAATATTCGTGCGTGGGCCGAGCATAGCAATAGGCGCAGCCGTGCTCGCAACCCCGATAAGGATTCACCGAAAACCGAAAGCCAGCGTCGGGACTGTTATTCTCGGTCACGATCGACTTCGAGAAATCTCGTAGGAATTCCGTACGAGGGAGAACCTTCTCCTCCGGTTCAAGCTCGGTTTGATTCTGTTCGAATCGATTGGCCGGGTTGCCGCTCGCTCCCCGCCCACGGATCGGCTGCTGGTTCATCGCGCGGAGTGTACCCCAATCTGCTAGAAAAGTCTCCTACGTGAGCTTTCGCTTCACGATCCACGCGAGGCATCCGCAAGTACCGATCGTCCAGGTCATGGGTACGGCACTCCCGTTATGAAACGCACTGACGAAAGTGGACGCCGCAAAGGCACACAGAAACTGGCACGTGCCCATAAGAGCCGAGGCACTCCCCGCGGTCGTCGTATGCCTCGCGAGGGCGCCGGCCGATGTGTTCGGCATCATCATTCCCAAGGTGGCAACGTAGAAAAAGAGGAGTGGAGCGACGATCCAGAACCCCGCCTCCGCGATACCTGCGATCGCAAGCCCGACACCGGCCACCGCAATCACCGCCAAAGCGAAGCGCAGAATTTGATCGGGAGATTTCGTGCGGAGCAGTCGGCCATTCAACTGCGAAAGTGCGATCAGTCCCAAGGCATTGGTCCCGAAAATCCAACCGTAGCTCTGAGCCGGTACGCCGAACAAATCAATGAAGACGTAAGGTGAGCCCGTGATGTACGCGAACATTCCCGCCTGGCCGAAGCCTCCCGCGAAGACATAGCCGAGAAAGGATTTGTCGCGCAAAATCGAGGCGTACGCCGATAAAGTACGCGAGATTCGTACTTCCGGATTCGGCCCGCGAGTTTCGGGTAAGAGGATCGCGATGGCCGCGAGACAGAGGGCACTAAACACCGCCATGATCCCGAAAATTCCGCGCCAACCCGCAAGAATGGTCACGTAACCGCCGACGAGAGGCGCGACGATGGGAGCGATTCCCATCACGAGCATGAGGAGCGAGAAAATCCGTGCCGACTCTCGATGATCAAACAGATCGCGAACCATCGCTCTCGATACGACCATGCCGGAGCACGCCCCCAGCGCCTGAAAGAATCGCAAGAACACGAGGCTTTGCACCGATGGCGCAAACGCGCACGCAACGGATGAAACGATGTAGAGAACCAAACCGAAGTAGAGAGGACGCTTTCGACCCAAACGATCGGTGGCCGTTCCGTAAAAAAGCTGGCCGAGCGCGAGCCCAAAAAAGTACGACGCAAGTGATGCCTCAACGCCAGCGGTCGTTGAACCGAAGGTTCTCGCGATCTCCGGAAAAGCCGGAAGATACATATCGATCGAGAGCGGGCCGATCGCCGTCAACGCGCCGAGGGTCAGAATGATCTTTCGATGACTCACGTTCATGCTAGCCACGATCTTTCGTGCAGCTCGCGAGTGTTGTCAATGGAGCGTGCTCCTGCAATCATGCGCTATGCGAATTTCCAAACTCATTCTTGCGCTTCTCATCGTCTGCTCTTCCAAGATGGCCAGGGCCCAAGAGATGCCCGGTCTCGGATCTGATCCTCAAAATCCAATTGGCTTCGCCTTCGATCAACTGCAAACGGATCTCGAGGATCAGAGGCTTTCGATCTCCCTTCCAACGCACACCCACGAGGCGAGTTGGTCGACGGCGACCGTACGCGGGCAGCGCCTCCTCTTCCAAAACGAGCGGCAACTCGACGGCGTTTTGATTCCCCAAGAGGTTGGATCGGCCGATGTCGGCTTTTCATGGACGGGAGTCAATGCAAGCAGCGAACAGACGTCGGCCTCGGTGAGTGTCGGAACGACGGGACGCCGCCTCTTCCACGAAGACAACGGTCGGAGCTTGGGCGCGACGGTCGTCACCGAAAAAAAAGACTCACCGACGACGAGCTGGCTGTACGGCCTCTCGTATTCGAACAATCGAACGGTTCTCAACAATATCCCGATTCCTATCGTGGCCCGCACATGGACCGCGGAGAAATACAAGCTTGTCCTTGGAGCACCCTTCGTTTTTCTCCTTTATAAGCCGATGCCACTCGTGATGACCGTCTTCGGAACCCCATTCGGTGCCGGAGCCGCGTCATCATACTACGTCTAC
>SXSP01000230.1 GCA_005792225.1 Bdellovibrionales bacterium
CTCATCAATCATCTTGATGGAGGCATCGTGCGCAAAGCTCAAAAGTTTTCTGGATTTCTGATCCTGGCGGCTCTGGCCCTGAGCGCCTGCCAAACGGTCGAAACGGCTCCCCAACGCGGAAGCGAAAACATCGAAACAAAAACTGTTTTGCCGATCGCCAAGGAGCGCTCAACCGACGGAAACGGCGGTCTCCTTTTGGTTGCGGAATTCAAGAACCGCGAAGCTGCGGGTTTGAAGGACGTTCCATGCCGTTGGCGCATGGTCAACAAAGAGAATGGAAAGAGCTTCTTCGTCAATCTCGCCTCCGAGACGGCGAACGCCTTCACGAGCTTGCCCCCCGGCAGCTACGGAACTGGACGGCTCGGCTGCGGGGTCAACAAAGTTTGGGATCTCGATAAGATCTTTCGGGACGGCTTCAAAGTCGAAGAGGGGCGCGTCAGCTACATCGGAAAACTCACCTTTGTCTTTCAAGGTACTGACCTGAAGGAAGTCAAAAAAGGATCGCGCTCAGAGAGCCTCACGGCGCTCGCCTCGGCCGCAACCGTCGTGCCGTCGGGGAGCGGAGATCTCATCTCGGGCTTCACTCAACGACCGATCACGACGTCGATGTACCAAGCGGTCGAGCCGCGCGAGGGATTTGATATTCAAGCCGCTGGCTTAAAGAATGCTCCAGTGGTTCTCGAGCCACTCGCGAGAAACCTAAAGACCTGCGCTAATAGCGAGTCGCCCGCCGATCCTCTGCGCCTGGGCGGTCTTGAATACAACGCCGTCTTTCGTCAGGGGCGTTTCGCTGAAATGAAGAATCGCTCGGATGAAAACGCGTTTTCGGATCGTCTGCGCGCATGTGTCGAACAAGGAATCATGAAATTCCAGACGGCCGACAAGGGCGAGTTCGAAGTTCGCGTTCGTTACTAAACGCTCAGTGGACGAACGCGACTTCTCGCGTTTCTTCGCGACAAGAAACTTTCTCTCGCGCCAGCTGTTGACCTTTCTTCAAAACCGCGAGGCGAGTCTCCGGGTTCAACCCGGAACTCGTCTCGAACCTCAGTTCGTGATCAGGCTTCCGCGGTGCCGGTGTGTCTTCGTAGATAACGATGTCCTCGACGAGCTTTCCATCTACCGCAAGCGTTGTGCGGCTGGTGGGATGGCCCTTTGGCGGCCGCTCCGTGCCGACGATGAGTGAAGTCGTGTAATGGATGCGCGATCCTTCGCAAATTTTTTCGGTGTAGGTGGTGGCCTCAGGCTGCGCGGCGACCACAAACGAAACGAGTAAGTCGATCATGACTTCATCCTCCGATCCTCTCAAGGCAATACCTTGCGGGGAACGCAGCTGCCAGTCGGGACATCAATTCTCAACAAAGGTTCATCATTCCTCCCTTCCTTTGAGTTGATTCCTCCACACGAAAGCCCGGGGCCTTGCATTCCCGGGCGGTCAGGTGATTCTGCTCGCATGAAACCCTTTCGGTACTCAAAAGCAAAAGTAGCCAGAGCCATCTCAGGTCTCCTCGAAAACATCTTCGGCTTAAGCGACCTGCGCGCCGGCCAAGAAGATGTCATTCACAGTGTGTTGAAAGGGAACAACGTGCTCGCCGTGATGCCGACGGGAGCCGGTAAATCTCTCTGCTACCAGATCCCGGGATTGATTCTCCCGGGAACCACGATCGTGGTCTCACCGCTGATTTCGCTCATGCGCGATCAAAGAGAGAAGCTCGAGGATCTCGAACTCGCCGCCCTCGAGATGAACAGCGCGATCTCCGCCAGTGAAATACGTGAAAACATGCACGACGTTCGAAAGGGCCGCGCCGAGTTTCTGTACGTCACGCCGGAGCGTTTAAGCGATCCAGAATTCCTTCAGTCACTTAAGAAAGTTCACGTGGATCTCGTCGTGATCGATGAAGCCCACTGCATTTCGCAGTGGGGACACGACTTCAGACCCGCGTACCTCGCTCTCAAGAGCGCAATCGTGAAGCTCGGAAAACCGCCCGTTCTCGCGCTCACCGCGACCGCGACTGAAGAGGCGATCGACGACATTCGCGTTCAGCTTGGCTTAAAGGAGATGGAGGTCTTCAACACGGGCGTCGAGCGGGAGAATCTCTTTTTCACTGCCGAGATGGTGGAGAGCGAAGCGCAAAAACGCGAACGGCTCGTGGATCTCGTGCGAAAGACGCGGGGGCCGCGAATCGTGTACGTCTCAACCGTAAAACTCGCGAATGAGCTTTACCGCACCTTGCGCGCGCAAGATATCGAAGCTCTCATTTATCACGGGAAACTGAAAGCCAGCGAGCGGGAGATTAATCAGGACGCCTTCATGAAGGGCGAAGATCCCGTGATGATCGCGACGACCGCCTTCGGCCTCGGGATCGATAAACCCGACGTGCGCGCGGTTATTCACTATAATTTTCCTGGTTCACTCGAGGCCTATTATCAAGAGGCGGGGAGAGCCGGTCGCGATGGGCAGCCGTCGACTTGCACCCTTCTTTACCTGAAAAAGGATAAGTCGGTTCAAAGCTTCTTTCTCGCGGGCAAATACCCGAGACCGGAAGACGTTGAAAAAGTGGCGACGGCCCTTCGTAGGGTGGCACCCGATGCGGAATTTAAACTTTCAGAGGTCGAAATCGACGTATCGAAAAAGAAGTTGGGCGTCGTCTTAAATGCCCTCCAAAAACGCCGCATTCTGAAACTGGTCGGGAAAAATACTTACCGACTTCGGCGGGCTTTTTCGGGTGCCGACGTTCTTTCGGTCGTCGATGAGTACAACGAAAAACAGAAGGCTTCGGAAGATAAGCTTCGCAACATGATCATTTTCGCCCAGACCGCGCTTTGCCGTTGGCAGGCGATCATCAATTATTTTGGACGAGAAGTTCCCGCGGAGCACCGCTGCGGGCACTGCGATAACTGTGCGAGCGGCCGCGCGGCGCTCGTTCAGCAAGTCGCATCGGAGATGAAGACGAAAACCGCACGGCCGAGCCTCGGCTAAATCAAGCGAACCGAGGCTAACTGAGAAGATACTCGAAATCCGACTGCGAAAGGCCTGATGATCCGCTGGGTTTAAAGTCGCCGTCACCCTCGCTCGTCGTAAAGAGAGCATCGAAACGCTTCGACTTAATATCTTTAAGGACTTCGATTTTTTCCTCGACCGAGTCTTTGATGAGGTAGCGGTAAACCTGAACGGTTTTTGTTTGGCCAATTCGGTGCGC
>SXSP01000231.1 GCA_005792225.1 Bdellovibrionales bacterium
GGCACGTACGTCACGATTTATCATGGCGACGGAATGCGCACTCTCTACATGCATTTGAACAATGACTCGCCCGGAACTGATGATGGGCGCGGTCACGGAGTTGTTCCTGGAATCGAAAAAGGTGTTCACGTCCGAAAAGGTCAGTTGATCGGTTGGGTCGGTGACAGCGGTAACGCCGAAACGACGGCACCGCACCTTCACTTCGAGCTCCGGATGGCGCGCGATAAGAATGCGACCCGTTATCGAGACTTCTATCCGGTGAATCCCTACCCGATGTTGACAGACGCTTCGTCCACGAAATTCATGCTGCCGCTTTCTTATCTTTACTGATCAGAGCGGGGCGCATGCCTCATCGAGATACTTCCGAGCCACGGGAGAAAGGCGATCTTGAAGTTTGCGCTTCACTTCCGCGTGGTAATCATCGATCCATTTCCGCTCTTCGACACTCAATAGACTCACGTCGAGGAGCGCCCGTTCATACGGCACCATCGTCAGCTGCCTGAACTTCAAGAATCCACGGAAATCCGCGACCTCGATTCCAACGAGATTTTCGATTCGAATTCCGTATTGGCCGCTCAGGTAAAGCCCGGGCTCGTTGGAGAGAACCTGTCCCGCGGCTACTGGCTCGTTACTTATTGCACTGAAACGGACGCGAATATTTTCGTGAACGCAGGTTCCGTATCCCACGCCGTGGCCCGTTCCGTGTTGATAGTCGAGGCCGATTTCCCAGAGCGCCTTGCGCGCGAGAAGGTCAATCTGTTTTCCCACGATCGTCTCGGGGAAAATCAACCGCGCGATCGCGATATGCCCTTTCATGACTCTCGTATAATGTTCTTTTTGTTTAGGCTCGACCTTGCCGCCCAAGTGAAGAACGCGCGTGACGTCGGTTGTACCCGCACGGTAATGCCCTCCGGAATCAATGAGGAGCATGCCATCGGCCGAAACTTCTTTTGAGCCCTTCTCCTCGGGCCTATAGTGAACGATCGCGCCGTTCTCCTTATACCCGGCGATTGTATCGAAGCTGATACCTCGAAAGTCCGGGTGCGCTTTGCGATGCCCATCAACGGTCATGGCAACTTCGTGTTCGGTCATCGTAGATGATTTCAGTTTTTCGCGGATGACACAGAAGGCCTCAAAGAGAAGTGCTCCGTCGATGACGTGCGTTTCGGCGATCTGATCCATCTCGGCCGGAGTCTTAATTTGTTTGAAGTCGAAAGCCGGAGAGTGATCGAAGATCAGATCACATTGGCCCTTCAGCAGATCGTAAGTCTTTAGACTTGTCTCGGTCGCATCCAAGAGAACCGTTGAACCTCGGCACAGACCGTCGACGCGCGAGAAGAACTCTCGATAAGGGAGAATTTCGAGATCAGATCGCAACTCGCCTTCGAGCCCGGCTTCAAGAGCCGTCGGTTCGCAGAAGAGATACGCCTTATCGGGAGCGACGAGAAGGTACGAGAAGAAAAGTCGATCGTTACCCACGTCGCTCCCATTGAGATTCAAAATTCGGGCAACCGACTCGAGATTAGAAATGAGGTGCACGACTTTTTTTGCGCGCACGATTTCTTGCAATTGACTGAGTTTTTCTTTTCGCGACAGCGTATCGACGCCAGGATCCCGTTTCACAATTTTGCGAAAGTCGATGGCGGGCCTCTCGAGCCATGCTTCCCCGGCGGGATCGCGATCCACGAGAACGAGTTTGAAATCGCCCTCTTCTTCACGGCGCTTGAGTGCTTTGTGCGATTGAATCGTCAGGAGTGATGGATCAATACCGATCTTGCAACCGCGACCGAGTTGAGCGATCGTCCAGTTGATTTCTTCCTCGAACGCACCTCGTTTCACCTTGGGAATGATCGGCTCGTAGGGCGAACCCTTCAGCTGCATTTCTGCCTGGAGCGTGTAACGTCCATCAGTAATGACAGCGCCTCGTCCTTCGCGCGTGAACACGGCGTTTCCGTACGAACCGGAAAATCCTGTGACCCCCTCGCGAACCTGCCAGTGTGGCGCGAGGTATTCACTCTGATGCGGGTCCGTGCCGGGAAGAAGGTAGGCATCGAGACCGAGTGATTGGATCTGCTGCTGGATTCGCTGAAAGCGCTCTTGCGTTTTGGACATGGCTCACAACCCTTCGACTGTTCTTTCTCTTGGATAACATGGAACTTTCCCGTGGCCATCTCCTTTTCAGTTGGTGCCAATTGAGAGCCTAAGGAAGAGCGACGCTTCTCAGCTCCCCACCAATTCGCCCTCAGGCTTTCGACTGTCTACAACTTAGACGAATGCGAAGGTGCACCCCTTGCATCTTCAAACTTCGGAGTGAAGTGACCTATGAAAGCATGGATTTTGGCAATTTCGATGGTTCTTGCCTCGATGGCGTCTATGGCGCCAGCGCTGGCATCGAACACGCCATTGCCCGCGGTCAATGCTCAGTCGTTCCGAGATCCAAATTCGTTGTCGGCCGCTTATTTCAAGCTTGCCCATTACGGCCATCTCATCAGCCAGATGGATCCCCGACTCCGTCAGCGCGGTCTGGTGCTCCCCAATGGTGGTCTTTGCGTCACCGCTTCGTTTGCTAATCTTACGCTGTCGTTGATTTCAAATCTCGGTCTTCCGATCCAATCCTCAAAGCTCGATCAAATGGTTGACGTTTACGTGAAATTCTACCGAGAGAACTACAAGGCGGATGCGCGCCTGGGAGCCTACGTCCACAGGTTCAGCCGCGTCTTTGAATCACTCTCGCGAACTCTCACGCAGGCCGGAGTACCGGTCGAAACGTCAACTCAGCACTACGCATCGGTTCCCGACGCGCTTACGATCTACCACGCCATCATTGATCCGCAGTCTTTGATCATCGCCACTGTTCAATTCAAAAAGCGAAGCGCCCGGATGGCCAACGATCTTCACGCCGTCGTCGTGCTCGACATCGATCCGGTGAACCAACTGATCCTGGTCTCCGATCCGAATCGCCCGCATCACGTTTTTTATTCGAAGTACCGCGAGAGCGCGCAAGGAGTGACTTTCGAGATTTTCCCGATCTTCGGTGAGCCCGTGGCGGAAGTTGTCGTCACAAAAATGGATCACTTCCGCTATCGTAAAAAGCCGAGGTACTAGGACAACCACGATGATTTGTTTAGAAACCTAAACAGTTCGCGTGTTCTTGGAACGGATCGGAACAGCTGTTGACACGGAATTCCAGGTTCGGGAAAAGAGTTGTAAATCTGCGCATCTAAGTTGCTTCTTAGCTCGTAAACGTTTTCGATTTGAGCCGACCAAAGAGTCTGGGATCAGAAAAATATGAATCGTTCTAAGCCCGTGCAAGACAATCTTGAGCAACAGGATTTCCGCAAGCTCGTCGATGCCATTCCTGACTACGCCATTTTCATGATCGATCGCGACGGAAAAATTTTCTCGTGGAACCAAGGTGCCAGCCGCATTTACGGTTACGACGGAAGTGAAGTCATCGGGCAAAACATTGCGCTTTTCTATCGAGATGAAGAGAGTCCCGAGAAGAAAGTCAAAGCCGAGTTGGACGAGGCGGAAGCGAAAGGCCGTTACCAAGAAGAGGGTTGGAGAACCCGAAAAGACGGCTCCCGCTTCTGGACAAATGCTTTGATTACTCCCCTCAAAGATGAGTCAGGGCAAATCCAGGGCTTTGGAAAAATCACGCGCGACCTTACCGAAAGAAAAGTCGCTGAAGAGCGATACCGCGATCTCGTCGACAGCGTAAAAGATTACGGCATCTTCATGCTCGACAAGAATGGTTTTGTTCAGAGTTGGAACAGCGGAGCTTCGCGGATCAAGGGCTATCGGGCCGACGAGATCATCGGGCAACACTTCAGCCGCTTCTACACTCAAGTCGACATCGACCGCGATCATCCGTCGGCGGAACTCGAGAGCGCGATTGAAACGGGTCGCTACGAAGAAGAAGGTTGGCGCGTGCGCAAAGACGGCACTCGCTTCTGGGCGAACGTCATCATCACGCCCGTGATTAATGCGGGCGGCGAACTCATCGGGTTCTCTAAGGTCACGCGCAATTTGACCGAACGTAAGATCGCGGAGGAAGAACTCAAACGAGCCTACGATGAGCTTGAGGCATTCAGCTACTCCGTTTCTCATGACTTGCGAGCTCCCTTGAGAAGCATGGCCGGATTCAGCGAGATCTTAGAGGAGCTCCTCGACGAGAAGCTCGACCCCCGCAGCCGCGACTATCTCTCTCGAATTCGCTCCTCCGCGAGAAAGATGTCACAGCTGATTGATGATTTATTGAATCTCTCCAGACTGAGTCGGGCTTCGCTTAACGTCGACAAGGTGAACTTGAGCGAGGTCGCAACGAAGGTGACGGAAGAAATCCGACGCTCGGACCCGGAACGCGCTAATATACAAGTCGAGATTCAACCCAATCTCTGGGTTGAAGGCGATCCGAATCTTCTTCGGATCGTCATGGAGAACTTGCTGAACAACGCCTGGAAATACACGTCAAAGACCGAGAAGCCCGTCATTTCATTTGGCCGTACGCAAAAATCGGGCGAGGACGTTTTTTTCGTTCGCGATAATGGCGCAGGCTTCGACATGCGATTCGCCGAAAAGCTCTTCGGGGCCTTCCAGCGACTCCATTCGGTCGACGAGTTTCCAGGCAACGGCATCGGACTCGCGACGGTGAGAAGAATCATTCACCGCCACGGGGGCGAAATCACCGCAAACGGGAAGCCGAATGAAGGCGCGACGTTCTCATTCACGCTTCGTCCCTCCCCGACTGCAGAAAAGGACCGAAAATGAGCCAAGGTCAACCGATCGTCCTGCTGATCGATGATGATCCCAACGATCAAGAGCTCGCGAAGATCGCGCTTGAAAAATCACAGATCCCGCACCGGCTGATGGTGGCGCGCGACGGAGCTGAAGCTCTCGCATTCATGAGATCCGCCTCAGGAAGCGCGACGACGGCACCACAACTCCCACACCTCGTCCTTCTGGATTTGAAACTTCCGAAGGTGAATGGCCTGGAGGTACTGGAATTGCTCCGCGCTGAGAACGAGACAAGCATCGTGCCGATCGTTGTTTTTACCTCTTCAAACGAAGAGCGGGATCTGGAGCGCAGCTACGAACTCGGCGCCAATGCGTACATCCGCAAGCCCAACGACTTCAAAGAATACAAAGATACCGTCGCCGACATGGGACGTTTTTGGATTCTCAGAAATCAGTCGCCACCGACGGCCGCGGGGCGAATGACTTCATGACGAAGGGGCTCTTGCGAGTTCTCTGCGTCGAAGACAATCTTGACGACGCGGATCTCCTCAAAGCACATCTTGAGCGCAAGGATTTTGACGTTCACCTTCACCGGGTCGAAACCGAAGGTGAATTCGTCGAGAGCCTCTCGAGTTCTCTTTGGGACGTCATACTCGCCGATTTCAGCCTTCCTCAATTCAGCGCCGCGCGCGCTTTGGAGATTCTGCGAGGAGCCGGAAACGATCTTCCGTTTATTGTCGTTTCGGGAACGATTGGCGAAGAGCGCGCAATTCAGATGATGAAGGCTGGCGCTAACGACTTCGTGCTCAAGGGAGACTACAAGCGGCTGATCCCCGCGATCAATCGCGAGCTAAGTGAGGCCGATAACCGTCGCGCTCGGCGTGAAGCGGAACGCGCTCTCGCGAGAAGTGAAGTGAGCTTTCGCCAGCTCGCCGATTCCATGCCGCTTCTCGTATGGACGCTCGATAAGAATGGTTCGATGCTCTTCGCGAATGCGCGCTCGTTCTCTTACTCCGGCTTATCTGAATCCGAGATGTTTCGGCGGGGATGGACAGCGATCTTCGCTTCACCTCAAACCCCGTCGGCGATCGCCGCACTCGACGAATCACTCCGTGCGGGTGTTGAGTTCTCAGCCGAGCATCTTCTCAAGAACAAAGATGGTGAAGCCAGGTGGTTTTTGACCCGAATGACGCCGACTCTCGATTCCCGTCATCAGGTCGAGCGATGGTACGCGACCTCGACCGACATTCACGAGCAGAAGCTGGCGGCAGAAGAGCTCCGCACGGCCAAGATCGCCGCCGAACAAGCCAACGAGGCCAAATCTCAATTCTTGGCGAACATGAGTCACGAAATCCGCACTCCTCTCGGCGCCATTCTCGGTTTCGCCGATTTGATGGCGGATCCGAATCAAAGTCTCGGCGATCGTTTGGACTGCGTTGCGACGATCAGAAGAAATGGGCAACTCCTCTCGAAAGTGATCAACGAGATTCTGGATATTTCTAAAGTTGAATCAGATCGATTCGAAATCGAGCGCGTAGACTTCAATCCACGTGAGCTCATCGCCGACGTGTCTACATTGCTAGGACTTTCCGCTCAGGAAAAAGGCCTCAAGCTTACGGTGGTTTGCGACGAATCCGTTCCTCTCATCATCACGAGCGATCCAACTCGTTTGCGCCAGATCCTTCTGAACATCGTCGGCAATGCGATCAAGTTTACCGAAAAAGGCGAAATCTCACTTTCCGCCAGTGCGCAGAATCAAGGACCACGCAAAACGGAACTCTCCATCGCGGTTCAAGACACGGGTATGGGCCTCTCCCCAGAGCAGCAAGCTCGCCTCTTTCAAGCTTTCGTTCAGGGCGATGCCTCAATGACTCGCAAGCATGGCGGCACGGGCCTGGGTCTCGCGCTCTCGCGAAAACTCGCGCAAGCGCTCGGCGGGAACGTGGAGCTCGTCGATTCGGAAGTGGGAAAAGGAAGTCGATTTGTTTGTCGCCTACTCGCCGATTGCCCGACTACGACGGACAACGCGGTCAGCGTGGACGAAATTCACGGACCCCGCTCTGTAAACAAAGAACCAAGAGTCCTGGAAGGAAAAAGACTCTTGCTGATCGAAGATGCGCCCGACAACCGTGTCCTCATCAGCCGATATCTCAGCCGTGCGGGAGCGAATGTCGATACCGAGGAAAACGGACTTTCAGGTTCCGATCGCGCGATGAAGGAAAGTTACGACGTCATCCTCATGGATATCCAAATGCCCGTCATGGATGGCTTCACCGCAATTAAACGTTTACGTGACTCGGGTTACTCAAAACCGGTGGTAGCTCTCACCGCCCACGCGATGACGGGTTATCGCGAACTCTGTCTCAAAAACGGATTTACGGAACATCTCAGTAAACCCATTCATCGCTCGGCACTCATCGAACTGATAAGTAAATTTTAACTAGCCCAGCTAGCCTTACGTCTCAATCGAAGACATGAATCGGTCAATTTTATCAGCCGACAGTTGTTCCCCCCGGGTTTATCGTTAAACATCACTGCTCAACGATACTCAACGATACTCAAGGATAAGGGGAATCGAATGAACATGCTTAAGACGAGCTGCAGGTCCTGGCGCAGCCTCATGGTGATCGCGGCCGTCGCTTGCGGACTCACTTCCGTCAATGCGAACGCAGCCACTAAGATCGAAGACAATGCTGCCGGTTGGACCTATCAAAATCTTCCGCAATACAGTGACTCGCAGGCTTCCGGCGGCACAGCCCGCGGTGGAGCTCGCAGTGGTGCTACTGCGCAACGCTCCTTCACCGGTCGCTCAATCGAAATCTACGCCGAAAAGCAAAGCGACGGCGGATCACTTGAGATCTTCATCGACAACGTCTCTCGCGGCACCGTGAGCCTCGTCAATAGCAGTTCGGTTTACACGCGCGTCTTCGCGGCTACGAATTTGTCGGCCGGAAGTCATACATTGAGAATCGTCACCCGCAGTACGAACTGGAACAACTTCGATTACATCGTGGTCGACGATGCGGTGTCTCCGACACCGACACCTACGGCAACTCCACGTCCTCCGACACCGACACCTACGGCAACTCCACGTCCTCCGACACCGACACCTACGGCAACTCCGCGTCCTCCGACGCCGACGCCTACGGCAACTCCGCGTCCTCCGACGCCGACGCCTACGGCAACTCCGCGTCCTCCGAC
>SXSP01000232.1 GCA_005792225.1 Bdellovibrionales bacterium
ATCAATATCATGCCATAAACCGAGACTCGCGTGTTCACACGATTCAGTCACAAATCACGCGCTTACTGTCGTAATTCCGTGCGTCCCGTCATCAACTGCTCACGCCCAAAAAACTCGTCGAGCGCGTGCCCGACTTCGCTGAATGTCTTCGCTTTCGTCGTCCGTGCATACAAGTCATGCCCGAATTGAAGCCACGGAGAGCTGGTGCGTACGTGAAAACGAAATTTCCTCAGGCCCAGGTCCATCGAAAACGGAGCGCGACCGAAAACCTCTTCCGTTAACCCAAGGAGCCGCTTGAGTGACCTTCCATATTCCGCACCTTCCTCGGCCGCCGTCGCCGGAGCCCGATGTCCCTCACGCCCCGAGGGGGCGTCAAAGCCCAAACGCTCACCGACCTGCCAAAGAAGCCAAGGCCTCGCCGTCAGAGCGCGTCCCACCATCGCCATGTCGCATCCAGTAACATCCATCAGCTTGAAAGCATCATCGGCGACCTGCACGTCGCCGTTTCCTATGATCGGAATCTTCACCACCTCGCGAACGGAGCGAATCTGCGACCAGTCTGCAGTTCCGCGCCTTTTTTGTTCTGTCGTGCGTGGATGGAGCGTCACCCACGAGGCGCCCGCACTCTCAAGCTTCTTGATGAACTCGATGAGGTAAACAAGATCGTTTTGGTGACCTGCGCGCAACTTCACCGAGACCGGTAGAGTCGTGTTCCGAACGGTCATGCGCACGACTTCCGCGGCATAGTCAGAGTCACCCATGAGCGCCACGCCGTAGTTATGGCTGAGAGCTTTTTTTACCGGGCAACCCATATTGATGTCGATGCCTTGGGCCCCCCATTCCTCCTCGAGCCGCTGAACGGAAAGGGCGATGGGCGTTTCTTCATTTCCCAAAATTTGCGGCACGAGATGAGTCTCATCGGGGCTGCGCAAAGTTTCGGGGGTGGTATTCAAATTCTCGCTGGGAATGCGGCGGCTGTTCAGCATTTCGGTCGGCCAAATTGTGACGGCACCCGCGGGCAGATACTCACGCACCAGCCTGCGGAAGGCGACGTGGGTGAGTCCCACCATCGGCGCCATGCAAACCGGAAAATTGACCTGGCCATTCAAAATCGGTCGCGCGTTTTGTGTCATGAAGCCCTTGTATTGACCCGCCGTTCAAAAGATGTCAAAGATTCTGATTCCACTGAAGGAAATGGCAAAGGAATCCGCATGCGTTCGCAGCAGAGTTCGCTATTGGGGCCGCAGCTAAAGCCCATTGGAATTCTCGGAGGAGGCCAACTCGCGCGGATGCTGGTCCTCAAGGCCCACGAAATGGGCGTACCCGTCGCGGTTCTCTCCGAAAACGACGACGACCCAGCAGCACAAGTCGCGCGCCAGTGGTTCCCCGGAAAACTGAACGACCGAGAAAAACTTGCCTCCTTCATCAAACGCTGCCGTCTGGTGACCTTCGAGAGCGAATTTCTCGATGCGGAAGTCCTCGAAGCCCTTCAAAAAGAAACTGGCGTGGACATTCTCCCGCGCCCGGCCGATATGCGCCTCATCCAGGATCGACTCTCGCAAAAAAAGCTTCTCGTCGACAACAAGCTCCCAACATCTGCATACTTGCAGGTCGACGACGAAACCCAAGCTCGCGACGCGTTCTCGGAGCTCGGTGGCCGCGTGGTCTTCAAAAAACGCCGCTTCGGCTACGATGGTTACGGAACGTTTGTCGTTAGGACACCAGCTCAGCTCGAAACCTTTCTCGCGGAGTTCTCCTCGATCCCGGGCCGCGAGCACGGATTTATCGCTGAGAAGTTTATTCCCTTCAAACGAGAACTCGCGATCATGGTCGCGCGAAATGCGGTTGGGAAAACACTTCATCTTCCCTTCGTCGAAACTCTCCAAGAAGACTCGCGTTGCCTCTGGGTCAAAGGCCCCCTCAAGACCAACGCGAAATTGACAGCGCTCGCCAAGAGCCTTGAGAAATTCCTAAAACGTATCGGTTACGTCGGGATCATGGGCATTGAACTCTTCGATACCGGAAAAGATCTCGTCATCAACGAGCTCGCGCCGCGTGTTCACAACTCTGGTCACTACTCACTTGATGCGCTCTTTGAGGACCAATTCACAATCCATTTAAAGTCCATCATGGGATGCGACCTCAAGCCTCCGCGTCTCTTAGATAAGGGCTTCGCGATGTACAACCTCTTGGGTCGTACCGATCGGAATCCCCAGTGGCGTCTCACAAACGATATCAAACTTCACTGGTATGGAAAAAACGAGAACCGTCGCGGAAGAAAAATGGGTCACATCAACGCGATCGCCGTCACGCCCGAGAAGGCACTGGCAATCGTGAAGAAGCGGGCCATTCAAGACTTCGAACTTTGAGGGAGAGGATCGTCAGTATGTCAAAACGCAAATCGACGAAGAAGCCAAAAGTCGGAGTCATCATGGGAAGCGACTCGGACTTGAAAGTCATGCAGGGTGCGGTGGACTGCCTAAAGCAATTCGGAGTTCCGCACGAGGTTCGCATCGTTTCCGCACACAGAACCCCCGTCGAGATGATCGACTATGCTCAGAGTGCTGAAGAGCGCGGCCTTGAGGCCATCATCGCGGGTGCGGGTGGCGCGGCTCACCTTCCCGGAATGGTCGCCGCGGCGACGCTCCTCCCCGTCATTGGAGTTCCTGTTAATATCACGAAAATGGACGGACTCGATGCTCTTCTCTCGATCGTTCAGATGCCAAAGGGTGTTCCGGTCGCGACCGTCGCGATCGACAACTCCTTCAATGCCGGGTTACTCGCGGTGAGGATCCTCGCGGGCGTCGATCGAACCCTGAAGGCGAAACTCGATGTCTTCAGAAAAAACCAAAAGAAAAAAGTAAAGATCGCGAACAAGCGGTTAAAGGCCTGATCGCGCCTAAGAAGCCAAATCCGCCCACACGTCGCCGCGTGAGCCGTACATGGACTCATCGAGAACCTTCGTCGTCGGAATGTCGATGTAAAACACCGTACCCACGTTCTCCGTGCTTTCGAGCGAAAGATTTCCGCCCATCGACATCATGTATCGCTTCGAGATCGGCATTCCGAGGCCCGTTCCCTTATGATGGCGGGCGACGTTCTCCACCGTTTCAAATTCATTGAAGACGTGATGCAGTTTTGCGGCAGGGATTCCTCGTCCCGTATCGGCGACCGCAATCCGGAGGCTCTCCTCATCTACCGTGAACGCGATGTCGACACGTCCGCCTTCTCGATTGAACTTGATCGCGTTATTGATCACGTTACTCACGACTTCCTTGAACCTTAAAATGTCCACCCAAGCTAACAGCGGTGTCGCGGGAGTCTCCAGGTTCAAGGTTACGTTCTGCTGGCTCGCCATATGCTCAAAGTTACCGAGACACTTTCGGATGATTTCCAAGACATCCGCCTGCTCGACGAAAAACTCCATCTTACCTGCGCGAATCTTCGCGAAATCCAGAATGTCATTTACGAGTTCCATCAGATGCAATCCTTGCTCGTAGATCGCCTGAATAAACTCATCTTGTTGATCCGGTGTCTCGTGAAGCTTGAGCTTCAACACCTCGGCCGTCGCCACGATGGCCGACAGGGGCGTTCGCAACTCGTGAGTTGTAAGGGCAATAAATTTATCCTTTGCCTGATCGAGCTCCTTCAACTGCCGATTCTGCTCAAGGAGCTCGACGTAGGCTTTACGGATTTCCTCTTGCTTGGCCTGAATCTCGCGCTGAAGCTTCTTCTGAATCGAAATATCCTGGAACATGACGAGGAGCCGTTCGGATCCATCTTCAAAGCTCAGTCGTCTCACTCCGACGTTCGCGATGAACCGTTGGCCCGTGGTCTTCTGCACGATGACGTCTTGAAAGAGCCCTTCCGCACCGAGCATTTCCCTCGAAAGAGGCCGCGCTAGGCGCGGGTCACCGACTTCATCCTTATAAACCAAGTCATCCAACGTGAGCGGAATGTCCTCTTCGCCCTCAAAACCGAGTTCCAACCATTCGCGCGCGAGACGATTAATGAAAACGCACCGACCGCCTACGGGATCAAAGACGGCAATCGCCATGATGGCTTCTTGGGAGATGGTCTCGAAGAGTTTCGCTTGGTTCTTCATCTCGACTTTAACTCCCGATGATCTTCAGAAAGCCTTCGACGTTCCCGAGTGCCTCTTTGATCTTAATGACCAATTCCTTGAGCTGCTCAGGTTTCAAATGCAGTCTTTCGAGAGTGTCCTTCGGCGCACCCAGAACCTTTCGGTGCCCGCTTTGTCCAAAATCCAACGCGTGAACGAGTAAATTCGCGAGGAAGACGATGTCCACCACCTGATGCATCTCCGGCGACAGCGCGGGCCGAGCCGCAAAATCCTTCTGATGATGGTGGGCGGTGATCGCCTGAAAAACGGCCGGAAGTCGCCACTTGGCAGTGAGTTCTTTTCCGACGTTCGTGTGCCGGGGAAGCGAGAGGGCCTCCTCGGCTTCAATCATCGTGACGTCTTTCTCCTTCGCGTACGCGAGGGTTTCCGCGAACGTCTCGGGTGTCAGCATATAGAGCGCAATCTTTCCGATATCGTGAACGAGGCCGCAGGTAAAAAGATCGGAGGGACTCTTGTGGTGAACGAAGCGGGCGGTGGTTTCCGAAGCCATCGCGACGCCTAGGCAATGCTTCCAAAACTCTTTCGTATCAAACTGCGCGGAGGCTTTCGCATCAAGCGCCTTCATGATACTCGCCGAGAGAACGAGCTGATGGATCGCATCGAAGCCGATGTACGCGATCGCCCGCTGAAGACTCGACACTCCTCCCGGAATCGCGTAATAGGCGGAGTTCGCCAAACGCAGAACCTTCGTGGTCATCGCGGGATCGTTCGACATGATGCCTTCGACGTCTGACGTCGAGGACATCGGATCTCCGATCACGCGACTCAATTCATAAACGATCGTGGGGAGCGTCGGGAGCTCATCGAGGCGCTCGGCGATTTGAACGGCGGATGGTCTGTTGAGTTTTTCAGCCGCGCCCATGAGCCATCAACTCGCCAACTGCGGAAATTGTCGGCCGGGAAATATTTCCTTGAGCTTCAAGGAGACGCGTTGAAACGTGACCGGCTTTAAGATGTAGCCAGTCGCATTCAGTTTTTTCGCCTCAAAGATGTAATCCTTATCCGACACCGCCGTCACCAAGACGAATGGAAGATCCGCAGTGGCTTGTTCATTACGAACGCGGCGGAGAAACTCCAGGCCATCCATGTTCGGCATCATCAGGTCCGAAAAAACGGCGACGATTTTCTTTTTTTCGGGCGAGGGATCTTGCAGATTCTCATCGAGAATTTTCCAGGCGACGTCACCGTCTTCGCACTCGATGATTTTGAAGCCCAACTTCTTCAGCAGAAGAACGAGCACGACCCGATTCGGCTTCGAGTCCTCGGCGACCAAAATGTATTCTTCGGCTGACATGAAAAAAGGCTCCGTTCACGCTCCATGAACTTATCGGATGAACGGAGATGCCTCTGGAGAGAAAACCCCGTCTCGCGTTGAGACGGGACCCCAATCAGGCGCGCTTGAGAAACTGGAAATACTTCGCCTCGGTGACATCCATCTCGAGTTCGCAATCCGCGTCGGTGCAGCCCGATGCGCTCTTTGCGTCGACGTTGATTTTAAGATCCGTTCCGTTGACGACGACCTCTTGCCCAACACGGAAGAGAACATTGCTCTCCTTGTCGCACTTCTCGCAAAAGAACGGGACGTAAAACGACTTCACGACAGTTCCCGGTGGCAAGAAGCCGTTGACCATATTGAACTGAAACACCATCGCCTTCGGGCAATTAACGAGTTGAATTTGCGCTTTCTCGGCAACGGGACGAATCCAATCAAGCCAACCGCGGATGCCCACGGAGTTGATGGCCTTGATATCATTTAAGTCGATGACGACCGTGTTGACTCCGCCAAGATCGACCGCAGGAAATGTCGTGTCCTCATCGATCGAGCCGGAGAACTTCAGTTGCAAAGAATTTCCGTCTTTGGTCGCCGCTGATTTAAATTCCACGCTTCTTTCCCTTCGCTCTCACTTGATGCTGAATAGATGGACGTGCTTCACGGATTCCGAAATCTCGCGCATGCGTGCTCCAATCGGGAGAACCACGCAAACGAGAGTCTTCTTGTTCGCCTGTACACCTGCATAATAGCTGACCGAGCTTTCGAATACCAGATACGAACCGATACCAGCCCCGCCCGACCCGCGGCGAATAGAATCGGCCACGCCTTTATCGAAACACTCCAGAAGTCTGGCGGTCAGCCGCTTCGTCGAGAGTTTTCCGAAACTGTCTTTGCACCCGATCACCAAACGCGACTCGTCGGCGGCGGAGAAAAACTCAATTGTACCCTTTGAGGTCGCTGGACCTTCGAACAGGCCAGAATTGCCGGGCCAAGCGTTCTTGGATCCATTCGTGTAAAGCTCATCCGCGATCAGGATCGCTCGTTCGAGAACTCGTCTGGTGCTCGACGATTCGGCAAGAAACTCGGCGAAAGAGTCGATCAATCGATCTTTGCTCTCGGCGGCATCGCTGTTCATCGAGAATCGGCGTTCCGATTTTGCTGAATTGGACCCGTTGATCATCTCTAACGGGTGATTCAAAAAATCCTTCGGTTTTGCCGCGATCGCTCGCGCAAGCAAAAGCTCCCGATCAAATTCCATCCCAGAGGTCTGCACGATGTGCTTCAACCCCGAATCATGAGCCAGCCGAATCAGTTCATGGGGTTTAAGTGAATTCGCGATGCCGATACCTTGGGCCAAATCCGCCGGGGTCACCGACGGACTCAACAGATCTGCGTAGTGCGGTTTCGGCTTCCTCGCGGCTCCCATTAGGCGGCCTCGCCGATCGGTCGCACACTCGCAATCTCCGGCTCAAAGTGAATGAGGATCAAAGTGGCGTCGTCTTCAAGTGGCGTCCCGCCGCGGAATTCCTGGATGTCGCCCACAATGCCGCCGAGAGCTTCGTCGATGCGGTCTTTCGCGTGGAACGCGTTCGCCACGGAAGCCAGGAAGCCCTGCTCTCCCCAATTCGTCCCCTCGGGGCCGCGAAGATGAACGACACCATCGGTGTAAAACACGATACGGTCGTCAGGCTTCAGTTGGAATCGGCTTTCTTCAAATTCGCCGTCGATTTTTTCACCCAACCGTTGAGCGCCAACGGCTGCGACCGGCACAAAATCAGTTTGTTTTGCGAGCTCTTCCGACATGTGCAAGATCATCGGCGGCTGATGCGAGGCATTTGCGTAAGTCATCTCTCCCGTCGTCTTGTCGATGCAAGCGAGGAAGAAGCTCATCGTCAATTGTCCCTTGAAGGTCTCGTAAATCGCACGATTTAAGACGGCGATCGAAATTGAAACCGGAACATGCGGGCCGAAATGGATGACCGAGGCGACCGCGCGCACGGCGCTCGAGAGTAAAGCCGCCTGATCTCCACGCCCGGTACCGTCGCCCACCCAAATGTAAGCTTTGTCTTCTTTTTCGAAGTAGTACCACCAGTCGCCACCACCGCGGTCGGCCGGTTGACGGTGGCCTACGACTTCAACGGTCCCAAGGCGTGCGTGATTTTCCGGAAGCAGGAATTCATTCGCCTGACCTGTTCTGCCCGTCTGATTCATGCGGCGTGAAACTTCTTCAGCCATCAGATTAAAGTTCGACGCGAGAACGCCCACTTCGCCACCTGACTTGATGTCCACTCGTACGTCGAATTGTCCTTCGGCGAATTTCTGCGCCACCGCATTCAACTCCCGAAACGCTAACGTGAGACCTCGCGAAGCGAAAGCTGACGCGATCGTCAGAAGCGCCAAGATCGCAACGAATAGAAATTGCGATCTGCGCACCAAGGTCTCTCTCGCGCTGAGTGCGGAATTCTTGTCAACCATCGAGATCACGACGAGATCGGCGACACCGACATCGCTGAACGAAGCCAAAAAAGAAGTTTCCGCTGGCGAAATCAATTCAGAGATCCCTTCGGGCGTCTTTTGCTCCGCAAGCATGCTCCAGATCTGCGCGGCTCCCCAGCCTTGCGCGATCTCGCCCGCCGCGAAGAGGGGCTGCGAATCTGATTTTCGTACCAAGTAGCTCGTGTCGGTTCCGCTTTCGCTAAAAACCGCCGCCAACTCGCTCGCCTCAAAGAGAGTGACGGCGACGACGTGCTTTGGATCATTCGCATCGCCGAAACGTGCGGCCATCAAGAGAGAGCCGGGACTCAGATCAGTTCCTTCGAGAACGATGCCGCCCGTTCGCGCCTTTTTTACCAAGGCATCAAAAACTTGCGCGCGCGCACCCACGGCGGGCTTCACTTGAGTCTTTGACATGTCGACGGTTCGTTCGTAGCCGCCCGTCTGCTCATTGACGGCGTACACCTGAAAAGCCAGAAACTTTGCCTCACGATCGAAGTAGTACGTACCCGTCTCCGCGAGATTTTTCGTATCGGCACGATACGTGAGGACCAAGGCTTGCGATAGCGAGATCACCGAACTCACTTCTGAATTCACGCGCGCCGCGCGCGTCTTCGAAATCCAAAGAGAAGAATCGAAGACGTAGGCGATCTTATCAGAAGAAAATGTGCTGATCGCGACCCACAAAAATACGAGGAGACCGCACAACGGAATCACCGTCAAAGACGCCAGAAGTTTGTAACGAAGCGAAAGCCCTTTCATTTTCATGCTCTCGGTATCGGAAACGCCCTGGCGAAAAGTTAATGGGTCCCGAATTTCAGGACCTTCGTCCGTCGAGAGCGTCCCGGGAGAGGTCGATAAACCAAACGGAGAACTTCGAATGAGCGACGAGCAAACGAGCTTGATCAAAAAAATCGGCATCGACGGTGTGATGATCCTCGTCGCGTCGATTGTCTTTTGCGTCTCCGTTTATTCGCTCCTCACGGATCGAGAAAACACACGCCGCAAGACGAAGAACGAGACGCCGGTCGCTCGCCTGACGACGAGCAAGAATGATGTACGCAGACGCGTTGACACAGGTTTCAGCTGGGGCATGATCCGAAAAGACGACGTCGCGTTCGACGGCGATAGCCTCTTCACCGGGGTAGACTCCGAAGCCCTCTTCGAAATCGAGAGCGGTGGAAAGTTCACGGTTGAGCCGAATTCTCTCGTCATCCTGCGCACGCGCTCAAGTGCACTTCAGTTCGATCTTCAATACGGAAGCATTTCCGCCAAAGTTCAAACAAACCAGCCGATCATCGTTGGCAGCCACGACGTTCCCCAGAAAATCACCGCGGAAGACGCCGACGTGCGAATCATCGCCGATGGGCCGGGACACGACACAAAGGTCCAAGTTCTCAAAGGGGAGATTCATCTTTCAGACGCGGCTCTATCGAACGCTTCGGAATCGACACCGAAACCACTTCAGCAAGGCGAATTCGCGCACATCAGCCCTTCCGGTGCGGTGACTATCAAAAGAACCGAGATCACGCTCCTATCACCTTCATCGGGTCAGAACCTCTGGCTCCCGCTCGGCGGATCCGTTAAGTTCATCTGGAACCGTGTGGGTACAACCGCGAATCAACCGGTGCAATTCGAAATTTCAATGGACCCATCGTTTACCCAACCACTTGTAAGAGCCGTGATCAACGCCAACCAGTTTGACCTACCCGAGGGCCGCCGGCCAGAGGGCGGAGTTTATTGGCGAGTGGCTCCCCTTGCGAATCATCAGATGATCCCTCCCACACTCCCCTGGCGTCTCTCC
>SXSP01000023.1 GCA_005792225.1 Bdellovibrionales bacterium
CAAGGCGGGTGACGTCACGTCAATCAACGACATTGCCAAAAGGGTTGAGCACACCATCGATCTGCCGCCGGCTGAGGCGTTGATTGCTCAGAAGGAGAAGCCTTCCAACACCATCTCGGCTTGGAAAGAGTTGAAAGTACTCTTCGGCCAGATGGCGAAGTCGAAGAGCTCGCGCCGGATCTTCCTCCTGATCGGACTCGCGGTCGGGGTATTGATATTGAACGTGATCGGCGAGATTCGGATGAATACGTGGCAGGGTGAATTTTTCCGGGCGATCGAGCAGAAGAATCTCGGTGATGTCTTGCGACAGTCCTTCCTTTTTGTCGTCATCATGCTCGTTCTTCTCTCGTTCGTCGTTTCTCAGAATTGGCTTCTTGAGCGAGTGAAGATCCGTCTGCGTGAGTGGCTGACGAACTCGCTTCTCGACGATTGGATGAAGCCCGGTCACGCCTACCGACTCAATATGACTTCCGAAGAGCGCTTGAATCCCGATCAACGCATTCAAGAAGACGTGAAGCATTTCAGTGAAATGTCGGGTGACCTAGGTATGGGTGCCACTCGCTCAACTTTGATGCTCATCAGCTTCGTCGGCGTTCTCTGGATGATGTCGGACGGAATCACGTTCAACATTCTCGGTCGCACCACCGAGATTCCCGGCTACATGGTTTGGTTTGCGATTTTTTACGCGGGGCTAGGATCTTGGCTTGCGGCGCGTGTGGGTGCACCCCTCATCACGCTGAACGAAGAACGCTACACGCGTGAAGCGAACTTCCGCTACTCGCTCGTTCGGGTCAGCGACAACGCTGAAAGTATTTCGTTCTACTCGGGCGAGAAAGACGAACGAGCGATCGTCAATGGCAAGCTTCATAAGGTTCTCGACACGATGAAGACGCTCTCGTTCGCGAACGCTCGTTTGACTTGGATCGCTTGTGGTCACGGCTGGATGGTCGTCATCTTGCCGGTTCTTGTAGCGCTTCCGGGTTACCTGCAAGGTAAACTCGATTTCGGTGGTTTGATGATGGTTGTTGGGGCCTTTAACCAGGTCCAACAATCGCTCCGTTGGTTCGTCGAAAATTTCGGACGCATCGCGGACTGGCGCGCGGCCCTCCACCGCGTTGTTGTCTTCCGCGAAGCCGTTGCAACCGTGGACGAATACGAAAATCGTCCCGAGACCATCTCTCTTGTTCCCCATCCGGAAGGGCATTTGGAGTTCCAAGGTACGGGCGTGAGCCTCATGGACGGAAAAGTCGTCATCAATGACGCCACCGCGCGAATCAAACCTGGAGAGCGAGTTCTTCTCGTCGGAGAATCTGGCTCGGGAAAGAGTACGCTTCTTCGTGCCGTCGGTGGATTGTGGCCCTGGGGGTCGGGCAAGATCCTCCTTCCGCCGAAAAACGAAATGATGTTCCTTCCCCAGCGTCCTTACATTCCGCTCGGAACACTCGCGGCTGCCATCACGTATCCCGATACCGCACGCAATTGGGATTCTGAGCAGATGAAAGAATGCCTCAAACGAGTGAACCTTGAGCAATTCATTCCGATGCTTGGCGAAACCGCTCGCTGGGATAAGTTGATGAGCTTGGGCCAACAGCAGCGACTGGCCTTTGCTCGCTTACTCTTGCATCGCCCGAAGTGGATCTTCCTCGATGAGGCGACTTCGGCCCTCGACGACGAGAACCAGGATCGAGTGATGTCGGTCTTCACGAACGAACTCTCCGAGTCAGCGCTCCTGAGCATCGGTCACAGGCAGGGACTTGAGCAGTATCACAATAAAACTTTGCATCTCATGCAGACGCACTCGGGTCGCGTGCTGACGCGCAAACCGAGAAGGTCCGCTAAGCCTCCGGAGAAAAAGGGCATGCTCGAGCGATTGGGCGACGTTTTCAAGCCGATGCCGGCGAGCGTTTAGGCCGGCTGTTCAATTAGAAGTTCGGAGAGAACTTGCGGCTCGAGGTCTTCCACGAGTCGGTTCCAATTCTTCGGATTGAAGGGCTTCGGTTTTCCGTAGTTCGTAAGATAAACAAAAATGAGTTGAGTTTGGTCATCGAACCAAATGAATGTTCCAGCGCCGCCGGATTTCTCGAATGTTGAATCAGTTCGGTATTTGCCGGCGTAGCTGAACTTCGGTGGGTTGATCTCCCAGCCGAGCGTCTTCGGTCCCTTGGAAAGCGAGTCGAAATAACTCCCGATATTTGCCTGCGGAGCGAAGGTATTTCGCTTGAGAGTTGCGGCAAGCGGTTCGGCGAGAGCCGAGTGACCAATCATATAGGACGAGATCAATTCGAAGATCGCTTCAGAACTCCCGAAGAGACCATCGCAACCCACGATCCCACCCAACTGCCGAACGTGTTCGTCGTCAATGGTGCCGTGAGCATCCTTGCAGCCGGCGACGTTGAAGGGATCGAGCGGAAGAAATCCGAGATCGCGCCTTCGCTCGCCTTGAAAAAGGATTCGTCTTGAGGCCGAGTCAAGCGTTTCGCCGAGGACGCATTCGAGCGCTTTTCCGAGAACGCGAAACGAAGCATCCGCATATTCGACAGATGTTCCTCGCTCATAATGTCGTGGTGCCGTGAAGATCCGGTGCCAGAGATGGTAGGCGGTTTCGAAATCACCCGTCATATCTTGATCCGAAAATCCGGCGCTATGGGTGAGGAGGTGCTTGAGCTGCGCGTTCGCGGCACTGTTATCGAGCATGGGATGCGAGATCTCGAGGACCTGAGCTGCCTCCGTTGTGAGATCGAGTCGTCCCTCGCGCTGCAGGTTCAGAAAGAGCGGAGCCGTGACCAAAGCTTTCGTCATCGACTGAAGGTCAAAAACCGTGTGCTCGTTGACCTCGGCCTGAATCTTTCGAGAGAGCTGACCCGCGTGAATGCTCAAAGGTTTCTTGCCGGCTCGACCGAACGTCACGGAGGCCGCAGTGAAAACACCTTGGGAAATTTTGTTCTGGATAAAATTGTGGGCTTGTTTCATCGGACTCAGTCTTAAACCTCCTTTTTTAAAAGCACCACATTTAATCAACCTCGCCAGCACACGTCGTGAAGGGTGGATCGAGTAAGACAGAGAAGC
>SXSP01000233.1 GCA_005792225.1 Bdellovibrionales bacterium
ATGGATGCGATGTCAGATTCGGCGGCGCTGACTTCCTTACGCCATTTCTTTAAAAACTCTTTCCATCTCTGCGGTTCCGATTGGAATTTCACAAATTGACTGGAAAGTTTTTTGGCAAGTGTTTCCATCGTTCGCGCCGAGTAGAAGAGAGCCTTCTTCTCACGCGCCTGGTAATATGCAACTTGCTTTAAATATTTGCCCCGTTCTTCTTCGTACTTCGCGTCGCGAACACCACTAAAGAAAGATGTCGTTTTACGAGCCCCACCGACTTCGGCGATGACCTGGTAAGTTCCGGTTTGCAGCTTCAGCGGCGCGAGTTCCACCGTTGGGAGTTCGCCCGCGCTCCGCGTGATTTCGATCGTCTTCTGAAAGTTTTCGACCCCTGGCACGTCGCCTGCGGCAACCGAGAGCCGAATGCGAATGACTGATCCCACCGGCGCATCGGTATGGACGACGAGGAGCGCCTCCGGTGTTCCAGATTTTAAACTCACCACATCGAGCGTCTGCGCCTGGGCGAAACGACCCAACGGGATGAGTAAACAAAATAAGGTGACCGAAAGAGCGAGCTTGCGGAGACCGTGACCCGTGAGATCGTCCCCCTCCGCTTCCTCCGGTCGATCGTCGCTTGCCGCCGAACGCGGGGTGCGATCAACCCTCGCGATGTTGCTCAAGATTTCACTCGCGGGAATCCGCTCAATCAAAGAAGTTTCTTGCCCAAACTCCACAACCGCCGCTACCGGACTCGTCGCGGGACGCAGCGATGATCGCCGATCAAAGTCGTCGCGATCTCCGAGTCGCGTCCATCCTTCTTCACCCGGCTTCCAAACGGAATCAGCATACGTGAGTTCCCCCGCTCCCAGCATCTCGAAAATCTGATCGCGCTCGTAAGGACCGAGGACATGAGCATTCTCGCCTGAGCTCTTGAGCACGATCCAATCGCCTGGCATTTTCGGCTGCTTGGGTCTGGAGAACGAAGAGCGAAACGCTTCGACTTCGCTTAAGCAGCGCCATCCGCCGATCTCCTCGGAATAAACGAGAGTTAGAAAAGTTAACCGCGAGCTCTGAATTTGTTCTGAAATCTCTTCGGTTGTGTAAGGTCCCAAGACCGCGCCATCGACGCTCGTGTACCAGGCCATCCTCTTGCTCCTTCAGAGTCTCTCGGGTCGACTCTTGATACGGAGGCGCGTTCCGTGCGCCTCGGTTCCGACTAGCTGCGCGAGTGACTTCAATAGATTCTCGTAACGTCGCGAGAAGCCCTGCGATGTCGGATTCCAACGGAGAAGGCGAACGATCTCCTCCTTCTTCAGTTTACGGGAGCGGTAAGCGATGTACAATCTCTCGCCGAGCATGCCTCCACATATACGCGCGGCTTCGAGATAACTCGACTTTCGGCGCGGCTGAAACTGCATTTTTCGGCTGCGTCCCTCGCGGACCAAAACGAGTTCGGACATCAATCGATCGAGCGAAAGCTTAAGAACCTCTTTGTCGGCGCTCGTCGAGTTCTGCCGCAGAAGCTGCGCTTTTAAATCCGTGAGGGTTTCACTCTGTCGTTTGTGGTTCACGAGTTTCGAGACGAAATAGGCGGCCGCCTCGGCCCAAATGAGCGCCGTAAAATCAACCGGAAGCCGCCACAGGGTGCGCTCGAGTCCCGAGAGCTTCGCGTGAAGGTACTGGCCAGCGAGAACGCCCGCGTGATTGATGGTCGAGCGACCGAGAAAGCCGGTGTGCGCGCCGGGAAGGTAAAATCCTTTACCACGCGCGAGAAGATCGCGAGCGATTTCCAGCTCCGCGCGGCCGAGTTGTTCCTCAAGAACTTTCCAGACTCTTGCATCTTCTGAACTCAAAACGGATACGTCATCAGTTTTCGGTTTTATCCCCAAATCCGCACCGGCGAGGCGGATGAGTTCCACGACCTGATCCGTCGGATCAAAGTCGTCCCCCATCTCAAGTGCGGTGTCGACCGTGCGTTCGAGAAAGAGAAGATAACTTTGCCACTGCACCCACGGCGGAGACGCGAGGACGCAAAAACTTCCATCACGAAATCGAACGACATCCGTCGTGTGCTCAAGACCCTTTTTCGCGAGCTGAAAATAGATCCTCTCCGAATTCAGATGAACGATGACATCCTTGACCTCTTCCCGAATCGCCCGGCGCACCTGCGCAGGCAAATGCTCCTGCGCCAGATGAAGATCGCCGAAGATGACGTAGATGAGCGAGCGAGGATCACGACGACGATGCTGAGCGATGACTCGGGCCGCTGCCTTCTCCCTCGCTTTGAGACTCGATCCGCGCTGGCCCCGTCGATTGAGGGCGAGGATCTTCCACGAGCGACGCTTGGCGATTTCAAGAAGTGGTCCGTAATTTTCTCGCGGAAAGCCCCAGGTCTTTTCCCATTCGGACTTTAAGAAGAGATCATCGAGGCCGATCTCTCCGGCCAGATAGGCATCTAGCCACTTCTGGCTCGAGATCGGGAAACACTCGAGCGCGAGCGTGACTTCACGCTTGGCCTCGATTCCGCGCAAAACCTTGAGATGAGTTCGTTGGGCCTGACCGAGAGCGTGAAAGTCGCCGCCGTACACGATGTCGGCGTCCCGCAGTGTCGAGAGAAGTTCATCCTTCGAAGAAACCGTATAGCGAGCCCTTAACTCCCGTTCGTAGCGTGCGGCGTATTCCGTGACATCCGCGGGTTCGGGACCGAGGCGTTGCCTCACGTCGCGCTTCACTCTCTTGAGGAGTTCGCGGCGCGCAGCGAGCCATTCCAGCTCCGGATTGAATTTTGATCGCACTCGCCCCATGGAGCCCATTGTCTCAGAATTCCTTGATTTAACAAAAAAGATTGGATGTAATTCCAGCGTGAATAAAAAAGCAGGCTCCTCCAATCCATCCGCGGTTTCATCTTCAACTTTCCTCTGGATCGCCGGCATCTCGACCTTGGCCGCGATCGGCGTCCACACCTATTTGCTCAACGAGCACTACGCGCTGAGATTCGGCACCGCGACCGGAAGCAGTCTCTGCAATATCAACGCGACATGGAGTTGCGCCGCCGTTTCAGCGAGCCGGTTCTCCGAACTCCTCGGCTTTCCCGTCGCACTTCTCGGCGCTTCGGCAAACGCGGTTCTTCTGCTCTTTCTCGCTTGGTTTGGATTGGCCGAGGTCGAGCAAAAACCCTCTGCACGCGCGAGCGTTCTAACCCTGAGTGGCTTCATCGCCGCAACCTCGGTCGTGATGGGCGTCATCTCCTCGGTCATCCTCAAAAAAGGCTGCCCGTTCTGCGTGGTTGCTTACGTTCTCTCATTCATCACTTTCGCGGCTGCATGGATGGGCTTACGATTTGTCCCTTCACGCCCTCTCGGCTCTTTTAAAACTCCGATCATCATCGTCGCCGTCGCGGCTTTTGCGACCATGATCGCCCGCGACAACATCGGAAAGTCGTATCAGTCCGATGATCTCCAACGTTATGCTCAAGAAAAAGTTCGCGAATGGAAGAACGCCCCAGCCGTCTCGATTCAAACTTCTGACCCCCTGGTCGAGGGCGCCTCGAAGGAAACGGCAAAGATGACGATTGTCGAATTCGCGGACTTCCGCTGCTCGCACTGCAAAACGGCAGCACCCGTTCTCCACGCCTTCGTTAGCGCGCATCCGGATGTGCGTCTCGAGTTCCAAACATGGCCCCTCGATGGCGAGTGCAACACCGCGATCTCACGCACCGATGGAGCTTCGTGCCTCCTCGCCCGTGCGGTGTACTGCGCGCAGAGTTCGGGCGGTAACGGATGGGCCGCCCACGGTTACATCTTCGAAAATCAGGAACAAATGATGGGTGTTGAGACCATCAAGGGTTTCCTTCCCAAAATCGCCGAAGCTGCCGGAGTTCCTGCTGATAAATTTACGGCATGTACCGCATCGCCGGAGGCCAAAACGGCCATCGAAAAGCAGGCAGCCGTGGGCACATCACTTCAGCTCCAGGGAACACCGACCGTTTTTGCAAACGGGAAACGACTGGAGGGAGGTCAGATCATGACCGTCCTCACGGAAGCGTACCGCTCTTTATAAGCCGAGAACGTCAAAGAGTTTATTCGTGATGGTGCCGAAGAGGTCGTCGATCACGACGGCCGTGGCGGGAAGAACGCCCTTCGAGAGTTCAATCAAAAACGCCAAAACGAGAAGGGCAAAGCCGCAGTAAATGGCGGCCTTGACGACCCAAACGGTGGAGCGAATGTCTTCGAGCTTCACCTCTTTTTCGATTTGCTCCACTTTCTTCAAGGTTTGCTTTAAGTCTTCGAAGTGCTCCATGGCGCGATCGAAAAGTTCCTGCTGCTTGGACATCGTCAGGTGCTGGAGCCCGGGAAACGAGCGCTTCGCCTTTACGGCGTTAATCAAGTCGATTGCATATTTCGTGTATCGATCGGATCTCTCGAGAAATTGGGGAAAGTCCTGCTTGGATTCGAGGTACTTTTTAAGCTCGTCAATCGCGCGTTGGTAGTTCTCGTTCGCGACGTACGAGATGATCGTGTGCCTCATCGTATCGACGGCACCCATATCCCTGAGTTGAGCTTGCATCTTCGATGAAAAGCGACTGCTCAGTTCTTTTTCTGCCTGATGTTCCGCCGCCTTGATCGCGACATCCAAAGCCTTACTCATACTTTTTTATCGGCCGAATTCCCGGACCATTGAATGGTAAACCCGAGTAAAACTGAAATGGATCGCAGACCTGGACCTCCCCCCGGCTTTCTTTGATGGAAAAACGCGCACTGTTTTGAGACGATTGTCTTAAAGCATTGAGACCAGGAGACATCCGCTATGGAAGGTGGAGTTATCAAAACCGTCGCCATTCCGACCCCGTTACCGACAGAAGTCCCTCCGCCACCCGATCTCTCTCGACTGCCGTCTCACATTCTCCACTCAGGCACCGTCGAGACCTTGATCGGCCACAACGAGGACCTCACGGCGCGACTCATGGTCAACATCCGGCGCAACAGCGTCCTTGAGTCGCAAGTCATCGAACAAGAACGCTTGAACGACGAACTCATGCGCGTCAACGGTTCGATCATGGCGCAACTCGAGATCCTGCAAGAGAAGGACAAGATCTGGAAAGAAAAGTCCTCGCAGGTCGACAACCGTCATCTGGCCCTCGAAGAAAAAATTGAGTTCCTAAAAACAAAGCTCGCCGGCGCCGAAGAGGCGAACACGTTCTTGCGCGCCGCCAGCCGTTTTCAGCGTCGCGTGCGCAAGTGGGTTCACCCGCTTGTTGCGCGTTTGAAGATGGAAGCGGAAAACGAAAAGCGCGGGCGACTTGCTCGCGAAGCACAAATCAGCGACCTCAAAGCGCGGCTGAACGAGGCACTCCACGACGCCCGCAGCATCGAAAATAAATTCATGCGCGATCAAACTAAACTTGTGGAGCAATACGAGAGCCGGCTCGCGCAGCTTCACAGCGTAAAAGAAAAGGCTCAACGCTTTGACGAGGCGATCGCGAAGAAGACGGAGATGGAAAACAAGCTCATCTTCATCGAAAGAAAGCGCGTTGACACTGAAACTTCGTTGAACACGGAGATCAAGAGCCTGCAAAATCAGATGATGCAGTACCGTCAGGAAGCAAAGACGGTCGCGGCCGAAAACATCGAGCTCAGGCGCGAACTCGAGACGAAAACTGCCGACTTGAGCGCGTTGAACGAGAAGTTCATGCGCCTCCAAGATCAGTTCGAGAGCATCCAGTCGGTATGGGCGGAATCGCAGCGAAAACTGGAAGCCTCGAAGCTCCAGTACGAAACCCTGAATCGCTTGAATCAGGAACTCAGCCGTCAATTGAAAGAGATCAGAAAGCGCCCCGAGCCGTCAGCTCAGGCTTAAAGAAAAAGCGCGATCTTTACAGGTCGCGCTTTTTTGTTTATCACTCGTCATCACCGTCGACCGAGACATCAGAGATATCTTCCGTCTCGTATTTAAGAGAAAGTAAGCTCGTATCTTCGGTCGGGGCTGCATTCGCCACGGGAGCCGCCGCCGCGGCAAAAGCGTGAACGGCGAGGCTCGGTGAGTCGTGAACTTCCACACCCGCAAGAGACGTTGCCGAAAGAACCCGGCGAAATTCGATGCCCACCCCGCTGAACTTGATGAACTGGGGATTTGCCTTGGCGAGATCCTGCATGGCCTCGAGAAACGGAAGGATTCCCGTGCTTCCGACGAAGCTCATTTGCTCAAAATCAAAGACGACTTTCTTACCGCACAAATGAGTCTCGCAGGCACGACGAAATGGCGGCGCGGATTCAACATCCACTCTTCCGGAAAACTTTACGACCACAACTTCGCCCTCAGTTTTGACTCGCGCCTGTAGTGCACTCATCTCTGATCCTCCTGGACTCTGGTTCAATAATACCTTCTTAACGTTTTGTTCACACTCCACCCGACGGCCAGTTTTTCACTTGCCCCGACCGAGGTCGTGGCAAATACCTCATCCGGATTTCCAATTCATCCGATCTTATTTAGTCACTTCACCGCAGCCGTTGAGGAACGCATCCAGATGAAGTCCTTGAAGAAAGCTCTAACTTACCTGACTTCGCCCTTCGCCCTCGGAATCGTCGTTACGATCGGAATCACGTATCTCTCCGTCGCTTACTACTCCGAGCGCCACACGGCTTCCAAGAACGACCGCTCGCTTTCAAGCTTCATTCAACAGATTCACGAAAAGACAATCGACTGGCGACTGACGGATCGCGGGCCCGCCCGCGGTTCCGACCGCGTCGCGATTCTCGCGATCGACGAGAAATCGATCGAGCAAGAGGGGCGCTGGCCATGGCCGCGAGACAAGATGGCAAGCCTCATCGACCGCACACTCGCTCACGGTGCCAAGGCCGTCGCGTTCGATATTATCTTTTCCGAGGAAGATTCGAACTCAACACTCCCGACGCTCACGAAGATCAAACGCCAGTTGCGCGATCAGTCGCAGCTCGCTCCGGGTGTCGCACTTATGATCGATGAGGCTCTCGCTAAAGCCGACTTCGATAAGACCCTCGCCGAATTGGTCAAGCGCCGTTCAGATCAACTCATCATGGGAACCTTCTTTGAGGAGTACGATCAGAACAAACCGTATCAAGACTTTTGCATCGATGCGCTCTTCGCCCGTCGCTCCGAGAGTCGCTATTGGAAGAAGGAAGCCATTCCTCCGTCGGTGAACGACATCCCGCTTTCGCAAATTAAATTTCCTCGGCAGGTCGGAGAGAACCTCGACACCTACTTCACGCTCTTGGAGATTCGCCACTCGAACACTTGGTTCGCCGCAAATCCTGAGATGCTCAAACGAATCGCCTACAGCCTCGATGAGATGGGCGCAAACCTTCCGCCGGAAGCGTTTCCCGGCATCGCCGTGTTCTGGCTGAACAACGATATTGAAAGCGGTAAGACGATCATGGAACAAATAGAGCCCGCTCTCGCCACGCCTGAAGGCGTGCGCGGGTTCTACAACCGTTTCGGAGCTGCCTTTACGAAGAAAGAAGCCGCCGAACTCGGCACCGAAGTCAAACGTGCGGCCCGCCTCTATTGCGACCGTTTTTTCACCGAGAACGACGAACTCACGAACGAGAAGAACTTCAAAGAGATGTGGGGAGAAGGCGAAGCCGCGGAAGCCAATTTTACGGATTTCGCGTGGGCAACACTCTGGCCAAAACTTCAGGCCGCCGCCCCCGACTCCCCGAAAGAGTCTCTGGAAGACGCAATCAAGCGCATCGTCTCACAATCCGTCCTCAATGCCGTGCCTCAGGTTAAATCTTGGACCGTCAATATCCCGATCCTCGCCGACGGAACCAAACACAGCGGCTACTTCAACGCCGTTCAGGACACCGACGGCAGCATCCGTCGGAGCATTCTCTTCGTTCGGCGCGGCAACTCCTACATGCCCTCACTCTCAATAAAAACGTTTCTTGTGGACAAAGGCTATAAGGCGAACGTGTCGATTGATCGCGAAGACGGCGCAGACGACGATGATCGCTCCAAGGTCGTACGTTCGGTCGAGATCACCGACGCGACCGATAAGCCCGTCATGAGCCTCCCCGTCGACAACGAAGGCCACCTCATGATCAACTATGCGGGCGGACGAAATATGTTCGCCTACGTGAGCGCCGCGGACATCCTCGCCGATCGAGACACGCTCGAAGTCGAACAAGCCGAGATCAACCCCGCGAGCGGCCGCTACGAGATCGCCGTCAAGAAAGTCAACAAGGCCGAGTTTTTAAAAGACAAACTCTTCATCGTCGGCGCAACCGCGACCGGTGTTTACGACTTGCGCGTGACACCCTTCGAAGAAAACTATCCGGGAGTCGAAACCCACGCCAACGTTCTCTCGAACCTCCTGGTGGAACACGATCGCGTCACAAAAAAACCGATCGACCCCAAAGCACCCGGCTTTCTGAAAGTCCATCCGAGGGAAGAGAACCTCATGTGGATCGCCCTTCTGGTCACCGGCGTGGTGCTCTCGGCTCTCATCTCGTACTTCGGCTCGGTCGCAGGCCTCGGCATCACCATCGTCTTCCTCTCGGCGGCTTACGCGATCGACAAGTTCGTCCTTTTCCGCGCGGGGGTCGTCGTCACGATGCTCTTTCCGTTCGCGCTCATCCTCGCGAACTTCGTAACCCTCACCTTCTATAAGTACTTCACCGAAGAACGAAAGAAACGAGAACTCAAAGGCACCTTCGAAAAATACGTTTCACCATCGATTGTCGCCGAGGTTCTCGCCGACCCTTCGAACATCGAGCTCGGCGGAAAGAAAGTCGAAATGACCGTCATGTTCTCCGACGTCCGCGGTTTCACGACTATCTCCGAGAAGCTCGACCCTCGCGAGCTCTCGAACCTACTCAACAGTTATCTCACGCCGATGACGGATCTCGTGTTCAAACACAAAGGTACGCTCGATAAATACATGGGTGATGCGATCATGGCCTTCTGGGGCGCTCCGATCCATTTTCCCGACCATGCAAAACATGCTTGTCGATGCGCACTCGTCATGCTCGTGAAACTCAAGGAACTTCAAGAACAGTATCGGGCCAAGGGTCTTCCCGAAATCGACATCGGCATCGGCCTCAACACGGGCGACATGAGCGTCGGCAACATGGGATCCGACACCGTTCGGAGTTATACGGTCATGGGCGACGCGGTGAACCTGGGTTCACGCCTTGAGGGAATCAACAAACAATACGGCACCCGCATCATCATCAGCGAGTTCACTTATAACGCCGTTAAAGACTCCTTCATCACTCGCGAAGTCGATTGGGTGAAAGTAAAAGGGAAGAACGAACCCGTCCGCATCTTCGAACTCATCGCCGAAGGCGCAGCCCCTCCTGCACTCGTTCCGCTCCTGAAACATTTCAACGACGGATTCAACCTCTATCACGAACGTCGCTTCAAAG
>SXSP01000234.1 GCA_005792225.1 Bdellovibrionales bacterium
CGTTACGCTGTTTGCCGATGATGACTTCCGAGACGCCCTTTACGTCCGGGTTGTCGCGGTCGTAGTAGTCTTCCCGGAAGAGCATCATGATAACGTCGGCATCTTGCTCGATAGATCCTGATTCACGAAGGTCGGAGAGCATCGGTCGACGATCGGAGCGACCTTCAACACCGCGGTTGAGCTGTGCCAGGGCGATAACAGGAACCGCGAGTTCCTTCGCTACGGCCTTGAGAGTCTTTGAGATTTCTGAAACCGCGCGTTCTCGGCTTTCGACTTTTTGCTTTAAGTCCATCAACTGCAAGTAGTCGATCATGATGATGTCAAGGCCGTGTTGCGCCTTCAAGCGACGGCACTTCGCACGAATTTCGAAAGGCGAGATGCCCGACGTGTCGTCGATGAAGAGACGGGCTTCCGCCATCTTCGAGGCCTTGTCGATCAATCGCGGCCAGGCGTTATCGCTCAAAGCGCCGACGCGCAAATCGGAAAGATTGATGCGCGCTTCGGAAGCCAACATACGCATCATCAGCTGCTCTTTACCCATCTCGACCGAGAAGTAAGCCAAGCTTTTCTTTTCGCGAAGAATCACGTGCTGAGCGATATTCAGCGAAAATGCCGTCTTTCCCATTGAAGGACGGGCGGCGATGATCGTCATTTCACCCGGTTGAAAACCTGACGTCATTTTATCGAGCTGCGTGAAACCGCTCGCCACTCCCGTAAACTCGGATTTACGTTCGAACAACTCGGTCAAACGGTTCATCGAGTCCTTGATGAGTTCAGCCGCGCCGACGAGACCTTGGGTCTTCTTCTTTTCGGTGATGTTGAAGATTTGGCCTTCAACTTCGTCGAGGAAGGCTTCGACATTTTCGTAGGACTCGCTGAAAGACTTCTCGATGATCTCGCTGCTCATGTGGATGAGTTTGCGCATCAACGCTTTTTCGTGAACGATCTTGGCGTAACTTTCGATGTGGGCGGCGGTCGGAGTCGCGTTCATCACCTCGGCGAGGTAAGTTGGGCCTCCGATGGCATCGATATCTTTTTTGTCCGTCAGGAGATTCGAGACCGTGATGATGTCGATCGGTTGGCTCTTCGCGTACAACTCAGAAATCGCAGCATAAATTTTGCGGTGAGCGATTTTATAGAAGTCTTCTTCGGTCAAAATGGAAGAGGCTTGATCGAAAGCGTACGGGTCGACCATGAGGCCGCCCAAGATGGACATCTCGGCTTCTAAGTTGTGCGGCGGAATACGGATCGCCATAGTACAAAATCCCTCTCCGAACGATCATCCACGCTCAAGCCCGGCGACTTTTTGCTGGCCCATGCAAATGCGCGAGTTTTCCCAGTGTATGGACGACACTAAGAGGAAGCGCGGAAAAAATCGCGGGCCCATTCAAGACGCGACTTCAGGCTGACCCGCCGGTGCTCATTTTGATGCAAATTCGGCAGCTCGAGCTCGCCCGGAAACACAGTATGGGCGCGGCTTGAGCTAGTACAATTGATCAATTGGATTTTCGTACACGGATTTTGTAATTGTCGATCTTCTTTTTCAGAGTATTGCGATTGATGCCCAGCATCTGAGCTGTGCGCACCTGATTGCCGTTGTGAGAAGCCAACGCGAGCTCGATCAGAGGCTTTTCGACCTGCTCGATAACGATGTTGTAGAGACCATTCAGCTCAACCTGAGCTTCACGCTGTTGTTGAAAAAGGACTTCGAGTTTGCTCTTGACGAGCTTTTCAAGGCTGACCGACTGCAGGTTGGCCACGAAGAGGTTATCTGAGTGATTCAGATTAGGTGTCATGCTGCTCCCGAGGACTCTCGTTCAAAGTGCGTTCTGGATACGTTCAATTCACAAAACAGGTACCTGTTCCGAAACGACTGCCCGTCAATTCGATTCGTGCTTGAACGATTTGTTTTGGGTATCGATTCGGCGTGAAGCTTATACGCCTCTGCTGTGTGGAGACCAAATATACTTATGGAGTTGCAATTGCAACCGAGCAGATGAGTTTTCAGAAAGAATTTTTTTTGCAAGCCATTTCTCGTCCACTCTTCTGAATGCCGGACTGTATAAAACGTGAGTGCGTGAGAACAAATTGTTCTTCTTCGCGAACTCTTCCGACCAAGAGAAATCAGCTTCGGAGCAAATCACAAATTTGAACTCGGTGTTGACATCGGCGAAGCGGAGATTCTCCTCGAGAAACGAACTCACTTCGCCACTATCGGGAGTTTTGACGTCGATGATTTTTCTCACTCGCGGATCGACGTCGCCGCAATCAATGGATCCACTCGTTTCAAGTGAAACATTTAGGCCGAGATCGCAGAGGCGTTTCATCAATGGGATGACTTCTTTTTGGAGCAACGGCTCGCCGCCGGTCACGCAAACAAATTTAGCTTTGTGGGACATGACCTCGTCGATGATCGCGTCCTGCGACATCACCTGACCCGAGTAGTAAGCGTAAGTCGTATCGCAGTAACCGCAACGAAGATTGCAGCCCGACGTTCTTACGAAGACGGTGGGGTAACCGACATAGGACGATTCACCCTGGATGCTATAGAAGATTTCGTTGATTTTGATCATGGCGTTAAGGGCCGAAAACTAGGGAGCCTCAGCACCAAAGTCAAGACGGTAAAAGCCAGACTAGGATTGCCTTCGGCGTTCTCCTAAGATTGAGGAATGAGCGGTTTTTTCAAAAAGTTTCGGCGCGACGTTGTGGGCATCATCTGGTTGGCGGCAGGACTCTTCTTGGGTTTGGCTCTGTTCAGTTTCAAACCCACGGATCCATCCTTTAACTCGACTGGCGTCAACCTCGTGGTCCGCAACTATTGCGGATACATCGGGAGCTTCGCGGCCGATCTTTTGTATCAATGCTGGGGCCTCGGCGCGTGGGTTTTGATCGCGGCCTGCCTTAAAATCTCCCTGAGGACTTTTAAAGGCGACAACACGCCCATCGTAGGTCCTCGGCTGCTCCTCGGCGGACTTCTCCTCGTCACGGTTTCGAGCCTCTTGGCACTGTACTTTCCGCAGACCCGTTACTTTTCGGGACAGATCCCGATTGGCGGCGTGGTGGGAACGGTCGTCTCTAAAGGCCTCGTCTCCGCGTTCAACTTTCTCGGGGTCTCGATCATTCTTTGGAGTGTCGCCCTCCTGCTCCTAGTATTTTATACAGAGCGTTCGCTCCAAGAAATCTTCAAGAGCCCGCTCGGTTGGCTCGGCGCTTTGAAAGAAAGTCTCGCGGCGAAGGGTTCCATCTTCCGTCAGCTTTTCGACTTTAGCGAACTCGGCCCAGCAACCGCGGGAGCCGGAGGCGGTTCGGGTCGTACCCCGAAGGCGGAGCGAGAAGAGAAACCGAAGAAAAGCATTTTGAGTCTCTCACTCGGAAAAGAGAAGAAAGAGAAACCGGCTTCGGAAGCGAAAGTTGCCGCGAAAGCCGCTGCTCGCAACGAGACCGAAGATGACGGTGGAAGCGAACGAGACGAAGAGTTTGATGACGAGATCGACGACGAGAGCGGCGCGGACGCTCCGCCCGTTCAGCGTCAGTTGAAGCTCGACGGCGAGGTGGCTCGTCGTAAAGTAAAAATGAACGCGAAGATCGAGCGCAGGGTTGAGAACTGGAAGTTGCCCGATATCCAAATGCTTGAAGATCCGCCCGCCACTCGCGCGCGCGTGACCGAGCGTGAGATCAACATGAAGGCGACGACCCTTGTGGATAAGCTTAACCAATTCGCCGTCAAAGGCGAGGTCGTACACGCGAAGCCGGGCCCGCTCGTTACGATGTACGAGTTCAAACCAAATGCGGACGTGAAGATCAGTAAGATCACCGAGCTCGCGGACGATTTGTCGCTGGCTCTCTCGAGCGAATCGGTTCGTATTATC
>SXSP01000024.1 GCA_005792225.1 Bdellovibrionales bacterium
CTACCTCAATGATGACATCTTTGTGCCCAAGAGCGGGCCGCATGAGTGAAACGACGCGATCAACGGGATCCGCGAGATTAAAGTGTTTCGATTCCAACGGTAGCTGGCCCGCCTCAAGACGCGAGTACTCTAAAATGTCATTGATGATTCCAAGTAAACTCCGGCCTCCCTTCATGAGAACGGTGAGAAGCTCGCGCTGTTCAGACGTGAGCTGGGTCTCCCAGAGGACTTCCGCCATTCCGATCACCGCGTTCATCGGCGTGCGCAGCTCATGACTCATGTTCGAGAGAAAATCAGATTTCGCCTTCAAGGCTCTGTGCGAAAACTCGCGGGCTTCAATCAACTCGCGGCGAGTCCTTTCAAGCTGAAGAGCGCAGTCGCCCGCATTGAGCTGAGTGTGACTTCTTTGCGCAAAAACTTCCTCGAAGTAGAAGACCGCTCCGATTTCGTCTCCCTGCGGGCTCATCACAGGTTCTCTCGTCAGGAGGATATCTCTCGTCTCTCGAGAGGCGAGGTTGAGTTTCGCGGGAACCCGATTGGCGGGCTCTGCCTCGATCGCCACGCCCCACTCTTGGATGTACTCTCCCAACGGGCGGGGATGTTCGAGAAGTTGAGCGCTTTTGGCGTTGAAACGTCGAATGCACCCTTGTTTATCACAAACAAGTGCCGCCAAAGGCAGCACCTCGAGCAGATCCAATTGCGAAAACTCGTTCTGATTCTTCTGACTCACAACCAATTTAGACCCCGAAAAAGTCTGAATGTCTTCTTTAGCCCAGGGCTGGTTTACCAATTTACGAAATGGTTTTGCACCCTTTGATTTTTGATTCAAAGGCATGACCTAATTTTGCGCTTGAAATATCTAGAATCCTCAACGTATGCCAAAGCGCGGCCGCAAAGGAATCTGATCCCAATCGAAAATTGAAAATAGGTTCAACAACTCGTGATGTAAGATCTCGCGCATGACTTCTTCTTCGTTCCACATCCAGTGTTTGAAACGTGAGTTGGACGTGCGCAAGCTCCGCAATCCCCGATACTCCCTCAGAGCTTTCGCACGAGCTTTGAACGTTCATCCCTCCGCACTGAGTCGCATGCTTCGCGGCTCACAGCCGCTGAGCCTGAAGTCGGCTTCCGAATTTCTACGTAAGATCCCCCTCGCTCCGGAGGACCGAATTCAGTTTGCGGCCTCGGTCGCGAACGAACTCTTTCTCGAAACCCGCAATCAAGTGAGGCGTTTTTTTGAGGAGGAGTCTAATAACTCTCATTTTTGGTCACTGCTTCAACCCATGACTTCCGAGAGTCACGCGCCCGCACTTGACCAAAATCTTTACCGCGAAATCGCAGAATTCATGCCCCAGCCGACTTGGGTGGCCACTCACGAGGGCCGCATCGTCCTCGTGAACCGGGCCCTGTCCCAACAGACTGGTGCTCTGATCGACGCTCACTCGTCCGATCGACTCACGGCGCAGACCTTCCTCCACCCTGAGGATGGAGCGATCTTTCAGTGGGAATGGGAAATTGCGAAAAGGTCGACGAAGCCTTTCCAGTTGAAATGTCGCCTGAAGGACTTAAACGATCAATATCACGCCTACATGATTCGCACGATGCCGTTGAAGGATGAACACGGCCAAGTCATCGGTTGGTTGAGCACGGCGTATGAGTTATCCGCTAGCGGCGTCCTTCAAGACAAACTTCCGACGACCAAGTAGCTCGGAACAACTCCGTGGACGTGTTTCACCCTCACCCGATTCTGAGTGTTACCTCGTGGCCCGTTTGTCGACCGTGGCTTTCGGTGAGAAGGGCCGACGAAAGATAGCCGTGAGAAGGCGTTCGAAGGTACTCGAGAAAAGAGGCGAGATCCGGCTGATCCGTGTTATCGCTCACGATCAGCGTGCCCGCTCGAAGCCGCGGCTCGATGAGTTTTAAAACATCTAGATACAAATTCTTAGGTCCATCTAAGAACAAGAAATCCACCGTCTGCGGGAGTGATTCCTTCAAGGTTTGAAGTGCATCACCCACGCGAAATTCAACAAATGATTCCAACTCCGCATCACTCAAGTTCTTTCGTGCGCGCTCGGCTTTCTCGGGAACAAACTCTGTGGTGATGAGCTTCCCGCTGCCCTCGTCTTTTAGCGCTGACGCCAAATAGATCGTCGAGATCCCGAATGACGTTCCGAACTCAACGATCGTCTTTGCTCTGAGCGCTCTCGCCATCGAATAAAGCAAATTTCCAAATTGGGGGTCGACGGGCAAATACGCTTCCCGCATCGCCTGATAATACTCTTGGGTTCCCTGCTTGAGACCTTGCCGACTGACAGTTTCAAAGACCCGAGGATCATTGGCTCGGGCGTCATTGTGCAGTTGATTCAAAACTTGCCTGACGACTGGCATGAGGATCGATGTTTTCACTTTCACCATCTCCCAACAGTTCGAAGCGCGATTGGAAGCTCCCAGATGGCACACGTTTGATCTGACGGAGGTAACAGGCTCATCTCGAAGCTAGCCGACTTCACATCCGAGGACCTCAAACATAGTATGTTTAGCGAATTCGCTCTGGGCGCAAACGTCAAGTCTTTTTCCCCTGACGTAAATCCAAATTAAACCGCTGCCGTTGATTTAAATTGTCATGTATTGTCGTCAGCGAACGTTTGATTCGGATCAACGAGCATTTCGCTTTTTCCTCCGGACCATTATTGGTGAGAGAGGAAAAAATGAGCCCCACACAACCGCGTTATTACGTCACTTTTTTACGAAGCGAACTTCAACGACGGGCTCAGAAGAATCCCCGTTACTCTCTTCCTGCGTTCGCGCATGCCATCGATCTGCATCCTTCGGCATTGAGCCGAATCATGCACAGTAAACAAGAACTCTCGATCGCCGCGTGTATAAAGATCATTCCGAAGTTCGCGATCACCGAGCAGGAGAAGCACGACTTTCTGAGCTCGGTGGTGGAAGAAAAAGTTTGCGGCATCTGCGATTTATTCGCGAGGGCCCTAGGGGTAGAAATTCGCATTCCGTTTACGGCATCCCAAAACGCGAGCTGAGGTCAAATCACGAAGCCGTGAAGAGGCGCTCAACTCGGCCCGTGAGTGAGGCCACATTCAAAATCATAACGCCCTGTTTTCCGGATGACGCCGAGGGAATTTCAACCGCACCCACGACATCTTCGGAGAATCGGCCGCAACTGACCTTGTACATGAATTCGGGGAGACGAATCTTTTCCGCCTCTTCGACAAGAATGATGGCCTCAACCGCGTCGACGATGAGACCGAAGCGAATTTGATCCGATTTAAAGACGAGAATCTTCGCGGATGATCTAGCAGACACTGGTTCGCGGGCGTAAAGCTTCCTCGCATCGACTGCGGCAATGAGCTCCCCGCGCAGGTTCAACATGCCGTGAACCTCCGTCGGCAGACCTGGCGGCTCCAGGAGTGCGTCTGGGTACTCCAAGATCTCGCGCACCTCTTCGATCCCCACGGCAAACAGATTGTCCACGCTAAATGTAATGTAGGTCTTTCGCGGCGAGCTTGGCTTCTTTCCCTCATCCTTTCGGTCCGCCAAGTTATAAAGCGAGTTGTGGCCCTGAGTGATCGCGACGACTTCCTTTTGCGTAAGGATTTTCGAACTCTCGAGAAGAATCACTTCAGACTCATTTTGCCGGGTGATGCACCCGATAAACATTTCTTGACGAGGGTTACTCAAAACAGGAAAGCGAATGAGTTCGTCAGGAAAGTAAGGAATAATGCTCGATATGGCGTCAACCAACAGCCCGAGGTAAGTCCGCTCGACCTTCATGATGATGACTCGGCGATCGCCGAGGGTCGCGGTCACCGAACGATCGGCTTTCCGGTAGCCGAGAAGGGCTGCGAAATCAATGACGGGAACCACGACTCCGCGCAAGTCCATCGTGCCCAGGCAATAATCGATCGCGAGCGCGGAGTCATTTAAGCCCTCCACTTTCCGAATTTCCTGAATTGCATTGATCCCGAAGGCACAAACGGCGGATCCGACCTGAAATGAAATGCACTGTTGCCGCATTCCACGCTTCGCCAATTGCGATTGGCGCCCTTGCGTGAGCGTCGGATCAGAGGGCAAAGAAATATTATGTAATTCGAAGAGCCCGTCCACGCAAAGCATCTGAATCAACCGCTTGCCATGGTCGCGCTTCAAAACGCCCCGGATGACCGTCCTCGATCGTTCGGCGAAATCATTTCGCTCATCCGCTTGCGTTTTCAGGATCTCGCCCGTGGCATCGAATCGGAGACCGATCAGGTATCCATCCTTCTCGATGATGGCGACTTTCACCGTCTCAATCGAGGAGGCCGCAGCCAAATCAAGGATCGTTCCGAGGTCGATAACCGGAATGATCATTCCGCGAAGGTTAAAGACCCCCCTTAAATAATCAGGCGCGAGTGGGATCTCCGTCAGCCGCTCCGGTGAATTCACGACTTCATGGATGTGGGCGATGGGGAGCGCAAACTCTGTCCCGCCCAAAAGGAATGAGCCATACGTGTCTGCCCTCGATGCCGCGGCTTTTCTACCAAGCTCATTCATAAGTACCTTCAGCCCGCCTTGAGGCGCGGAATTTTCTCAATTCGCACATCCGTGATTCCGTCTCGGCACGACAAACTGAGTCTCCGTCCCTCGTCACCGAGGACATCCTTGTGAGTCGTCTCTAGGCCGTGTTTTTTGAGCGCACGCTCGGCCGCGTGAACGTTCATGTCCCCGATCAAACGGGATTTGGAATTCGTGATCAGATTATTCATGTTTCCGCCGCCGACGAGAACAGCCTCGATTTCGTGGCGATCAATGATGTTAATTCCCATGAGGGCAACGAGGGTCGGAATCGCCTGATCGACGAATCTTCCCTCGCCCTCACCGCTTCGTTTTTCGGCGTGGGGCAGTAAGCAATGCGCAAGACCGACCAGCCCCTGCCTCTTCCAGATCAAACCGATCCCTACACATGAGCCGAGGAGAGCCTGCAGCGTCTCACCATTTTTCGCGATTCGAATTTGGCCGATATGGACATTGATTTCCACCCATCACCCCTAGGCCGCGCTCTTGGCGTAAATGAGTGTCGCGATCGACTTAAAATCAGTTTCGATGGAGGCGAGAGACTCGGACTCTCCGATGATCAAGACTCCTTCGCTCGTCAATCGAGGCTCAAGCTTCTCGATGGCCTTTTTCTGGTCTTCCGGAGTGAAATAGATCAAGACGTTTCGGAGCAGGATGAGATCGAACTTTTCCGTCGTGGGGAGGGCCATGAACAAATTATGTCGCACAAACTTCAGACGCGTTTTGATCTCCGGGCGAACGACGACGCCGCCCCTCTCAGCCCGCGTGTATTTAAGAAAATACTCGGGCCGGTTTTTCTTTAGATCCTCAACGCGTTTTACCTCAAAAAATCCTGCTTGGCAGGCCGTTACCATCTCCTGCGAAATATCCGTTCCGAGAATCGAATAGGAGAAGGAAGGATGCAATTCGCGAAACGCCTGACACAGAAAACCGAGCGAGTGCGCTTCTTCGCCTGACGACGCCGCCGCCGACCAAATGTTGAGCGGCCTTTGATCCCGATGCCGCCCGAACCACTCCGGGATGAACACCTTTTCGATATAGTCCCAGACGCGAGGAGTTCTGAAGAAGCTCGTCTCGTTCGTCGTGACGAGATCGATAAAAGCCTGCTTTTCGGAGTGGTTCGTCTTTAAATGTAAAACGTAGTCTTCGTAAGAAGGAAGCGCCAGGGCCAAAACACGCTTGCGCAATCGGCCCTGCACGAGGGATTTCCGATTCGAAGCGATGGTGATGCCCGTCATCTCGTGGATGAGGGCACGCAGCTCCTGAAAGCAAGAATCGCTGAGTTCGTCATGATTCATTTTCATGACGGCTCACGATGCGAACTTTTGAACCGCGAGTTTCAGCTGATCCGCCCCCGTGGCGAGACCCTTGGTCTCCTTCGCGATCGAATCCGACGCCGCCGCCGATTTCTCGGTGGCATCCGCGATTTGGTGAATCGCGGTCGCGACGTCACGGGCTGTTGTCTGCTGCTCCTGAGTTGC
>SXSP01000235.1 GCA_005792225.1 Bdellovibrionales bacterium
GAGGGATTCGGCGTTGTGCTCCTTCATGTTCTGCAGGAGTTCGACGAACATTTGATGGTATTTGCCATCGAGAACTTGGCGCACGGGCCGACCGATGAATTCGCGGGGTTCGATGCCGAGGAGTTGTCCCGCATGACGATTGACCGTTGTGATGATGCCGCGTTGATCAACGGAGATCACACCGGTCGTGACGTTGGAGAGGACGACCTGAACGTAGCGGCTGTGCTCATCGAGACGCTCGAGAGTTTCGGTGAGGCTCTTGTTCGCCTCGAGCACTTCTTTTTTCGAGCGATCGAGGTTACTCGTCATTTGGTTGAAGTTGGTGATCAGCTGGTTGATTTCGGCGCTTCCCGAGGACAACTGGACCGGACGGTAATCGCCTTGCGAAACCCGTCTTGTTGCGAGGCCGAGGGTTTCGAGCGGGATCGAGAGCTCGCGCGCGAGGTAGAATCCGAACCACGTCGCGCAGAGGAGGATCACCAACGTCATGAGGACCAGGATGATGAGGTAGATCGATTTCACCGGGTACTGAAGCGGGTTGACGTTGCGGAACTCTTCGTGAGCGGCAGAGATGTCATCCATCTTTGACATGAGCGAGATCGGGATGAAACTCGAGACGACGATCGCTCCCCGCTCGCCTCCCTTGATTCCGGGGATGTGCGCGGGAACGATGACGCGAACGAGGTTTCCTTCGCCAAAACTCTGGATGGTGCTGGTCTCGGCTCTCTGTGAAATTCCTTTTTTAAGGAACTCGAGGTTGACCGTGGGGATCGACGGGAGACTCTCGTCGCGCGAGAGTGCTTGGAAGCGCTGGGCGAAAAGGCTAGGGTAATACTCGACCGAATCGAGACTGAAATTTTCGCGGTAAGTTTCGAGCTGGCGTTCGAGCGTTTTTCCGGTTTGGGGCTTATCTTCCAGAGCCTTCGCGATTTGGTTGGCGAAGTGGTAATTCTTTTTCTTCGCCGAGAAAATGTACTCTTGATTCACTTCGAGGGAGTTCTTCAGAACCGACATCATGCGGACGGAGAACCATTTATCAAAGCTCGAGTTGATGTAAAAAACCGAGATCAAAAACATGAGGGCCGTCGGCACCGACGCGAAGGCGGCGAAAGCGGCGACGAGTTTGGCCTTGAGTGAACTCCCGATCAGTTTGCCTCGTCGTTCGACGAAGACCTTCACGATGTTACGGAAGATCAGGAAGCAAAGGAGAAGGAGCAGGATGATGTTAAAATTGACGAGGCCAAAGAAAAAGATCGAGTGAACGAACGGGAGCTGCTGGGAAATACCGAGCAGCTTGAATTCAAACCAAGTCAGGAGAAAAAAGAGGAAGCACAAGACGAGAACGGCGACGATCTCGCGCTTGCGTTTTCTTGTTTCGCCGGGCTGATTTGAGCCCAGCTGGGGCTGTTCGGTCATTTAGTTCCAATCCGTTTGATCAGACGGAGCATCTCGACGACGACTTGAGCTGCCTCTGCGCCCTTGTTGCCGTGTTTTCCGCCTGCGCGATCCATCGCTTGTTCGTCATTATCCGTGGTGAGGATGCCAAAGCCAACAGGCTTGCCGGTTCTCAGCTGTAATTCCGTACAGCCCCGCTCCACCGCCGAGCAGACATAATCGTAATGACTGGTTTCGCCGCGGATGACGGCCCCGAGGGCGACGACGCCGTCATAACCAGCGTCGAGTAAAGCCTTGGCGGCGAGGGGGACCTCGAACGCGCCAGGCACGCGAACGGCTTTCACTTCGGCGCAGCCGAGGGTTTTGAGCTCTTTCAGGGCGCCTTCTTCGAGGAGGTAGGTGACTTCTGAGTTGAAACGGGCCGTGACAACGCCGATTTTAAGTCCTGATCCATCCCATTCGCCCTGAAGAATATTGCCCATGCGCCCGCCCCTGCTTTCTTAGAAAATATGGCCCATCTTTTCGCGTTTCACCTTTAGATAGCCGACATTGTTCTCGTTGGCACCTACTACGATCGGAACACGTTCGACGACTTCGAGTCCATAGCCTTTGAGGCCCACCTTCTTTGACGGATTATTGGTCATGAGGCGAATCTTCCGTACACCGACGGAGCGGAGGATTTGCGCGCCGATTCCGTAATCGCGGCTGTCCATGGGAAAGCCGAGGTGAAGATTCGCTTCGACGGTGTCCATGCCTTGATCTTGAAGTTGGTAGGCTCGGATTTTGTTGGCGAGGCCGATTCCGCGTCCCTCTTGTCGGAGGTAGAGGATGACTCCCTTTCCCTCTTGAGCGATCGTTTCCATGGCTTTGTGAAGTTGCGGTCCGCAGTCGCAGCGCTGGCTTCCGAAGACGTCGCCCGTCATGCATTCGGAATGAACGCGGACGAGTGTCGGTTCTTCGGGAGTGATGTCGCCCATCTGGAGGACGAGGTGTTCGGCGTTGTCGATGGAATTATTGAATGCGCGAACGGTCCACGCGTCACCGAAGGTGTTCGGAAGTTTGGCCGACGCGACTTCTTGAACGAGGGTCTCGTTCTGTACGCGGTAGCGAATCAGATCGACGATCGTTCCGATCTTCAGTTTATGTTTTGCGGCGAATTGTTTGAGGTCATTCACTCGCGCCATGGTTCCGTCGGGGTTGATGACTTCGCAGATGACGGCGGCTGGCTGAAGGCCCGCGAGAACCGCGAGGTCGACGCTTCCTTCGGTATGACCTGCGCGCTTGAGAACTCCGCCGGGCTTCGCGCGAATCGGGAAAACGTGACCGGGTACGATAATGTCGGAGGGTTTCGCGTTGGGATTGCTCGCGACGCGAATCGTATGGGCACGATCGGCAGCCGAAATTCCCGTCGAAACACCACTCGCCGCTTCGATGCTCACGGTGAAGGCGGTTTTGTTCGGAGAGAAGTTTTGTTCGTCCTTGACCATGAGCGGAAGCCCCAGGCGCTCGATCTGCTCGGGAGAGAGCGAGAGACAGATGAGGCCGCGCGCTTCGGTCGCCATGAAGTTGATAATTTCAGGCGTGACGAAATCAGCGGCGACGACGAGATCGCCTTCGTTTTCGCGGTCCTCGTCGTCGACGAGGATCACCATCTTGCCGTTACGCATGTCTTCGATCAGTTCAGCGATGGTGTTCATTGGTTGCTCCTGTTTTCCATGAATTGGACCAAGCCGCGCGCCATGGTGTCGATCTCGAGGTTGACGCGGTCGCCAGGTTTGAGTCGGCTCAGGTTCGTGCGCTTGAGAGTCTCGGGGATCAAGCAAACGCTGACGATATCATTTTCGACGTCGTTGATCGTGAGGCTCACTCCGTTGACGGCCCAACTGCCTTTTTTCCAAAAGTAGCGCAAA
>SXSP01000236.1 GCA_005792225.1 Bdellovibrionales bacterium
CTACCGACCCATTGGGAATCGAAAGTCGCACCGGTAAACGCGACCGCGCAAACGACGCCAGATCGATCGACGATCGAGCCCCACATATCGAGATTGAGTCCGCCATTGTCTTGCTGTCTCGCCTTTGTGAGGGCTTCTTTGAGGGCCTTGTGGTCGGGAAGAGCCTTGCATCCATCGGCAAGTGCCTGAGTGTGAAGCGAGAGAGCGGCGGCGAAAATCAAGATCAACCGAAACATGATGAACTCCTTTGGTGTCGGTGAATGCCTGGTCACTGTCACGAGAAAGCGTGGCGGGAAAAGCCTCGCTCGGCAAGGACTTAAGAGTCAGGATTTGATCCATTCCGAAAGTGCATGGATACCATGAAATATCACTGCTTTTAGAATGCATCGGTCAGCGCTAAAAGTGTTTCGGTTGCTTGAATTAAACGAGAATCACTTTGAGGAGTTGAATATGAGAAAATCAGTCACGGCGGCATTGGGCGTTTTGTCAGGAGCTTCGGTCGCTTTCGCGGCGGCGACAGTGTTTCAGCTGTCAGGAAAATCGACCTTGGAAATGAAGAAGACCGAAAACGGAACTCAGATTTCAAAAGTCGAAACGACTTTCGTCGAAGATAATTACGGTGCGACCCCGCAGATCTTCAAAGTCATCACGAAATCAGACTGGAACACGAGCGTGGACGGACAACGCGCTCGCACTTACGTCGAAGCTTACTCGGCAGAGGAAAGCCATGTCGGCGTTAAATCTTGGACCTCGAAATTCAAAGGCGGAGATTTCAAAGTCTTCAACGAAGAGTTCGCCATGACGACCGAGTGGGGCTGCTGCGACTCTCCGAACATGAACTACATGATCAACTTAGCGAACGGAAAAGTGACCGTGACGACCTTGAATGAATCGACGGTGGAACTTTTCGTGCCAAATTCAAAATTGAATCCGCGTTATCTCGCGCAGGTCGACGATCCGAAGGCGCCCGCGAAGAAGGGTGATCGCTCGTTGATCGGAACGGTCGGATATTTTGATGCGAAAAAGCTGAAGGGTATCGCCCGCGTCTACGCAGCGTTGCCGCCTAGCTGGGGAGCGAGCTTCGATAGCCTAACTCCGGTCTTGAACAAGCGCGACGAGCACCGGAACGCGAAGGTCACTGTCTGGTCGGCTGATGGTTCGGCAGACGCGAAAAAGGCATTCTCGGGTCTGGGTCTCCAAGGGAAGATTAGTTACGAGAACAAAGAAGCATCATTCAGCGTCGTCGTAGACGGAGATCGATTAAGTGAAGTCCGTTCGCAGGGGACTTCGGATCTTTCAATCGACGTGATTAACTTGGATTAAGTTTAAGATCTCGGCGGGGCGCTGCCCCGCCTGAATCAACGCTCGTTATTCGATCGTCACGATTGGCTTCCACTCACCGGCGAACCGACCCGAACGCTTGTGGTAGTGACCACGGTGCCACTTCCCATCGCGCCAGTAACCACCGGCTCTGACCCCGCGGCGGCTCACGCTTCCGCCCGCACCGATGGGTCCGACTCGTCCACCGGCACGAACTCCTCCGCGACCCACGCGCGCGCCCGCGCCCGCGCGGCCGGCGTGACCGCCCACGCGGATGCCGTCCCGACCGATACGAATCCCGCCACCGATTGGACCAATACGAATGCCACCGCCGATTCCACGGCGGCCGATGCGGATGCCCGCGCCGATTCCGCTCGCGTATTCAGCATTCGCCATCATTTCGTCAAACGATGAATTTTGGTTTTCGGTCAGAATCTGCTCGAGTTCACCGAGCTCTTCTTCGTCGATGACCAAGCTAGCGTCGCCGTTTTGATCGACGTTTACGACCTCGTTCGTTTGCTCGTTGTAAAGGTACATGCTGGATTCCTCCGCGTGAGCGAACGGAGTTGAAGTTAACAGTCCCGCAAGTGCGATAATTGCCAGGTGTTTCATCTAGATCCTCCTTTGGAAAGACTTTGCGCGAATGTCTTCTCTCTTCTCCAGAGGGGAGATCAAGGTACAGCTCACTAGCGGTCGGCATTGTGGTGAAAACGAGACGAGGCCGCCTTAATATTTTTAACAAACGCGAGTCTGCGGACTCGAAGTGAGAAATATGGCGTCACCATCCGTACCCGTATCGCGAACGATCGTACTTTTTTTAAATCACGGTAGTTTAAGTTCCCGTCGTGAACAGCTCAATCCAGGACGCGTGACTCAAAGTTCGATGAAGAGTTCACCATTATCCTAGAGATTAAGAAGTGTCGATCCGAAGAGTGAAGCATGGGCATGCGCCAACCTTCTGTCGACACACAAAACGGTTTTAGTTTGACGGAACTCCTTCTGAGCATCGGTTTTACATCCATGGCGGGATTGCTTTTGATCGTCGCCATGACGTTCATGAACATGCAGATACGGCGCAGTTCCGCTGTCAGTCTGGCGATCGAGCTTCAGAGTGAAATCATTGCGGCTCTTCAAGATGAAAGTCAGTTCGTCGATTCCAATCGCAATCCGAAACCTCAATTGCTTTCA
>SXSP01000237.1 GCA_005792225.1 Bdellovibrionales bacterium
GAAAACCTCCATGGATGAACCATAACCAAAAAATAAAGTGAAAGTTGACGGCGAACAGGAAAAAGGAAATCCCGAGCTTTGTCAAATCGCGCGTCTTTCGGCAAAATCAGAGTATATGCTCGGTCTCTTCCAGAGTCTTCTCTATGTTCTTAAGCGTTCGCGTGAACCGAAGCGACCTCGGCCCACGCGCATCACAATTTTGGAATCGCAAAACCCGGCGTACGTCTTTGGCCCTCAAGTCGCGCAGGTGATGGGTTGGGAGCATTTCGACGCTCGCAACGGTGTCGCGTTCAAAGAAACTGGGCCGACGGTCGTTTCGCGGGATCGGTCCTATATTTCCGTACCGAGTCGCGATGGCTTGACAGTCCGCGTGGACGACGTGTGTGATTTAAGAAACAACGTTGATCCCCACGCGTGTCTTCGAGCCATCATGTTGAAGCTTCGAGACCGGTGAAGATGCCACTCCAATGGAAGGCGGTGCGCTATGAATTTGTCACGACGACTCTACCTCACGCTCGTTACTTTGCCCTTCGGCCTCGCAGTTGCCTTCATGGCTCCGAACGCCTACGCGGCCCCGAAAGAAGTTCGTTACAAAGAAATTCCCCTCGAACTTAAATCTGGCGATCGGATCCTCATCTCGGGAATTCGCGGGACGATTCGCCTCAATGGCGAATCGCAGGGGCCGGCGGTTCTACGCGCATCAAAGACTCTCGCGGACAAGGCCGGCACGGAAGCTGCGGATCGATTTGAAGCCCTCTCCTTTTCGATGAAGCGTGACGGATCAACGATCACGATCGAAGCCAAGGGACCCGACACGAAGATCGGCTGGGGAGCGTGGTTGAAGTCAAATACGAACCCCGAACTCGTACTCGAGCTGAAGACGCCGGCAGTCCCCATTGAGGTTTCTCTGCATGAGGGGCTGATCGCCGTTCAAAATTGGAATGAGTCGATCGCCGCCTCCGTCGTCTCGGGCACGATTAAAACCGTAAAAACAGAAGGGAACTTGCGGGCGCAGGCCCAGCGGGGTGAAGTGCGCATCGAATCGCATAAGGGACCTGCCGAAGTCGACAGCTTCGGAGCGAAACTGACCGTCCAAGAAATGGAAGGTGCTCTCGATCTCACGAATTTTGGCGGTGAAACGAGCCTCGCCCGTGTTCAAGGCCGCGTACAAATGCTCTCGCACGCAGGGGCGAGCAGCATCTCAAAATCTTCCGGATCGCTCGAATTCGCGAACGGCCGCGGAGCTTTGAACCTCTCCGAATTCGACGGACCGGTCCGCGGGCGCACGGAACTCGGCTCGGTTGTCGTAGGAGTTGAGGGTGAAGCTGAAGTCGACGTGGATTCCGACAAAGGGAACGTGGCCGTCCGCTTGCCCGCGAATTCCGGCGCATCGTTACGTCTTCACACCGAAGATGGCGGAATCGTCGCTCCCGAGGACATCCGAATGACCACATCCTCCACGCATCGCGCGGCCGTAGGGCGTTTGCCGGGAGATGGGCCCAAAGGGATCGTCGCGGTTCGGAGCAAAACGGGCGCGATCCGAGTCCGTTAAGTCGGGAAGAAATCACGTTTCTCGAGGGTTTAGGGCCATAAAGCCATTGACTGAGCTTGGAAATTCAATCAACGATAGCGGCCATGCAAAAGATCAAAAAGGCCCTCAAGAAATTGGCGCACCTTGGCACAAGCCGGCCCTCCGTAAAGCTGGCTGCCAAATCCGCTAAACCTGCCAAAAAATCGGTCCCGGCGGCGCAAGCCGCTAAAAAAGCGCCGGCGGCGAAAAAGAAGTCGCAGCCCGCGCATCCGCCGAAAAAAGCGGCAGGGAAGAAGCCGGCAGCCAAAGAGGTCCAAGTGATAAAGAAGTCTTCGGCACCGAAGGCGTCAGCGGCGCTGAAACCCCAGCCGGTCAAAGACGTGCCGAAGAAAAAAGCTCCCGTAGCGGCTTCTCCCGCTCCAAAAGCAGCGGCGAAGGCGCCCGAGAAACATGCAGAGAAATCCGCCGACAAGGGAGCCGATCGCGCACCCACGGCTGAAAAGGGCGAAAAGAAATACGCCAAAAAAGCCGGCGACGGTGAAGCGCCAAAGAAAAGTGTCGAGAAGAGCGCCGAGAAAATCACCGACAAAGGTTCCGCTGAAGAAACTCAGACGGCGAAGCCGGCGAAAGCTCGGAAGTCGCAAGACGACGAGTCGCGCGGCCAGCAAGACGCGGCGAACGACGCCGAAGTTGTTCTGACGGACGCCGAGGGACGCCGGTACTGCCGCGTAAAAGATTGCGATCAAATCGCGAGTGTCGATGGCGGATACTGCCGTTACCACTACCTCCTGTACTGGAGAAACATCCAAAATCGCAAAAAGATCCTCTCCGAAGGTAAACTTGAGCGCTACATCGAGGAGCTCACCGCGAGATACCCCGATAAATACCTCGAGCTTCTTCGTAAGGACCTCCGCTCCGAGAAAGACTTCATGGCGGCGATCCAAGAACTTGAGATCGACGATTCCGGTGTTGATACGGAATTCGAAGACGAAGCTCAGTCCTATCTCGACGAAGTTCGCGGGATGGGAAGCGAGCCCGCAAACGATCGCGAAGAAGACTTCTAAGATCGAGTCGCAATCAAAACTGGTTTAGTTACTGGTTGGGTCAAAGAGGCGCTGAGAGATCAGCGCCTTTTTTATTTCCCGGAGTGCGAGCGGTGCTATCATTGCTTCGTGAACAAGACGAATTGGCTGCTCCGAAATTGGTGTTACATAACACTTCTCGCTCTCATCGCGCTCTTTGCCTGCCATAATTGGTACGGGCCCGATATCTGGTACCACATGACTTGGGGAAGAGATGTCATCGAAACGCGGTCGTTCTGGCCGATCCAACGGTCCCTTCTAGAACAACCGGTTTTGGCCAACATCTATTGGATCTTCCAAACGATGATTTACGGGTTGTATGAACTCGGCGGCGTCGCAATCGTGACGACGTTCTTCGTCGTGCTCTGGATTGTGATCTCGGTCATTTGGATTCGGCTCGCCGGGCTTCATCGGGCGAGCGCGTGGTTCGGTCCATTTTTTCTTCTTACATTTGCGCTCTGCCTACAGATGCGATTCGATCAACGGCCCGAGGTTTTCTCGTATTTTTTCCTCGTGGTCCAGCTCGTCATCTTAACTCGCGTGAATCTCGACGAGAGACCGTCGTTCCAGACGCTCGCCGGCCTCTTCGTGATCGAAGCCGTCTTCGCCAATTGCCACGGCTATTTCGCACTGGGCCCGATGATTGGTGGAGCGCTCTTTGTGTCGGTCGTCCTTTCACCCGAGAGGAAAAACATCGCGCGCTATCGATCGGCCGGATTGATTTTTCTTGCGCTCGGGTTTGGATCACTCGTGAGTCCCTTCGGCATCAACGCGTGGCGCTTGGTCTTCGCCTATCGCGAAGTCGGAATCGCGATGCGCGATACAAACGTCGAAATGTTTCCGACCTCGCGAATTTATCTCAATCCGCCCATGATCCTTTTCTGGATCAATTGGGTGCTGATCACGCTCTATGCCTCCTGGTCGGTCGTGAGAAAACGATATATTTTTGAATCGATCATCGCGCTCGCGGGTGCTTGGTTGGGTTTTAAGATGTTCCGAAATATTCCGCTCTTCCTCATCTTTGCGGCGCCGCTGACTCGTCACCTTGTGGCCGCACTCGAGTCGGGAGTTCTCCCGAAACTCAGGGCCATTCCGAACCTGGTTCCAAATTCCGCTTATGCGTTAACGGCATTCGTGCTTTCAGTTTTTGTCGTTTCCGGCGGCTACCATCGCTCCATCATGAGCCTCACGACATTTGGATTCGGAGTGGAGCCCGCATCTTACCCCATTGGCGCCACGCGATTTCTGCAGTCGATTGACTTTAAGGGGCGAGTCTTCTGTGATTCTTACGACGGTGGATACTTGGAATTCATGATGCCGCACTTGAAAATCGCGGGTGATTCGTACTTCCTTGATTCCGAGGTGACGCTCCGTTTTTTCGACGCCATCAAGAAACCTCAGATCCTCTTAGAGGAACACGCCAAGCATCGTTTCGACGCTCTCCTGATTAATATCGAGAATTCAGATGTCTTGGATGTCATCCGGAAGAGCCCCGAATGGGTGCTCGCTGACTCGGATTCGCACCGAACGGTTTACCTGAGATCGAATGAGTTCGCTCGCTTTCAGCGCAAACCCGCGGACGGAAATCATTTCGTTGATCGCGATCTCCGCCACTGGATGTACGCTTTCTCACCGGTCACCTGGATTCAGATCGCACTGAAAACGGGAGACGTAGGGCTTGCGGAAAAACTGGTGTCTGAATATTCCGGTGCCGATCATCTCCCTTCGACTTTCGTTCGCGGGGCGATGATTGCGGGAATGATCCATCAAAATCGCGATCTTTTTGAGCGAGCTCTCAAGCTTCGAAATCAAAGTTACGAGAGCGAACCCGGAGATTTCTCCGCCATCGACAAAATGGCTTCGGGCGTTCGTTAGAGCGTGGAATGGGTGAGAATCTCGTGTTTCGAACGAGATGGATCGCAAAAAAAGCGAACTTCACGTGAACTGAATTCCTGAAGCACGTTGAGCTGACACTGAAAAGGCGCGGAATAAAGTCGGAAGAACGACTCGCAAGCTGAGGCCCTCTCTGACTCGGTGAAAGCGAGGTAGATGGGACCGGCGGCCTCAACCAGTTCCAGCGTGCAAGCGCCGGCCTCGTCGACCGCCGAAAACGCGTTTGTAACTTGCAGACCGGAATGAGGAGCCTTCGCGCAGCCCGAGAGTAGGGCTGAGAGAGCGACGGGGATGATGAGGGTGCGGAGAGCGTTCACGGGGGTCCTCCTCGAGCCTAGAAGCTTGCAATCTTCAAGGCCGGGGCGTGAACCCGTGAAAGCTTCTGTATTGCTTATAGCGGCGGATCCGCGTCCGATTCCGCGGATCGTTCCTAGATATTGGCCAAAACTTCGGAAGCGTCAGGCGTCGGAAGGCTCGCCTTCGTCTTTCAGTTTTTGGTAGCGGCCCGAGCGGATCGCCTTCTGAATTTCCAGTGCAAGTTCGTTGTCGACGTCGGCGTTGGCGAGGGCATCCTCGCTCCTTTGGGTCTCGTGAACGAGCTGCTTCTCCAAAAGCCCCAAGATGCGATCGGCTTCTTCTTCAAGGCGGGTGTTCACGGTGGAGTGCTGCAGGAAAACGATGTCCTCTTCGAATTCGTAAGCACGCCAGTGGAGGGGGACGTCGATCTCTTCCTCATCGCCGAGCTCGAAGTACTCTTCCATCAAACTTCCGAGGGCATCGATGCAGACGTAGAGGCGCTCCATCGTCTTATCCTCGGTGTTTTCGGTGGCATCGTCAGGACCGTCATCGGTGTCGGCCTCGTTGCGTTTGGGGAGGTCCATGGAGGCTTCAAAATTGATTTGCTTGAGGCGACCCGACTCGAGGAAGCCCACGCGCATGACGACTTCTTCGGGATAAATGCGTCCGTCGACGAGAAACTCGCCGTATTGGGCTTCCGTTTTAAACTGATTCTCGAACACGGTTTTAATCTTAGCGGCGAACTCGGAGGGGAGGTCAGTCCACGTCGTGGATGTGGGGCGACGGGGAGTCAAGTTTGCGCTCATGTGATTCACCTTTGTTCGACCGATCGGGGTTTCGCCCGAAGGATATTTGACAAGCCAAATGAGGGCTGCTTATATCTCGAATCCACTTAAGACACAATGCAGAAGTCAGCGAAAAAACTCGGGCTTTCAAGGCGGTTGGACTGTGCTGAATCAAGATATTGGCCAGGGTGAGGGCGTTTACATCTCCACCTACGGCTGCCAGATGAACGTCAACGACACGGAACGCATGCTCTCGCTCCTCGAGATGGTGAATTTTGTACCCGTTCAGACGCCGGAGCAGGCCTCCCTCATCATCATCAACTCCTGTTCTGTTCGCGAAAAGCCGGTTCACAAGGTTCACTCGGAAGTCGGCCGCTACAAAGAAATGAAGGCGCAAAATCCGCGTCTGAGGATCGGTGTCGCCGGCTGCGTGGCCCAGCAAGAAAAACAAAAACTTCTGAAGGACATGCCGATTCTCGATTTCGTCTGCGGAACCGATGCGATCGATCAACTTCCGGAAGTCGTCGCGCGCACGTATCAAGAGAAAAAAGAACGCGTCGTTGCCGCACGTTTTGAAAACGAGAAGCCGTACGCGGTGGATACTCTCATCCGAAATCCCGGGGTCGCGACCTTCGTGAACATCATGAAGGGCTGCGATAATTTCTGCACGTTCTGCGTGGTTCCCTTCACTCGCGGGCGCGAGAGAAGCCGCAACCTGGCGGAGCTCGTAAAGGACATTCGTGGTCTCGTCGCGCGAGGTGTAAAGGAAGTCACGCTCCTTGGTCAAAACGTGAACAGCTACAAATCCGACTGCGGCGCTGACTTCGGGCAACTCATGAAGGCACTCGCCGAGGACACCGACATCCAGCGCATTCGGTACACGACGAGCCACCCGAAAGATTTCAATCAAGAGCTCGTCGATATCAGCCAGAAGTACCGCTCAAAAATTTGCGACTATATCCATCTTCCCGCGCAGAGCGGAAACTCGGAAGTTCTCAAACGCATGAACCGCGGTTACACGCGCGAAGAGTATCTCGAAAAAGTGCGGATGATCCGGGAAGGTATTCCGGGCGTCGTACTCTCAACGGATCTCATCGTGGGTTTTCCCGGCGAGACCGAGGCGCAGTTCGAGGATACAGTGAGCCTCTTAAGAGAAGTTCGCTACGACAACATCTACGCCTTCAAATACAGTCCGCGCCCGTTTACGAAAGCGGCGAAGTACACCGAGCAGGTCAGTGAAACTGACAAGCAGCGGCGCCTTGAGGTTTTACTCGATTTGCAACGCGACATCAGCTTCGAACTCGCTCGCGATTACGACAATTTGACCCTTGATGTGCTCGTGGAAGCAAAAACGAACCTCGAGGGACAACTGCAGGGCAGAAGTTCGCAAAACAAGCTTGTCTTCTTCTACGGCGGGGGCGA
>SXSP01000238.1 GCA_005792225.1 Bdellovibrionales bacterium
AAAGGCATGGTGTATAGACCGTGTGGGTGGGCTCGGTCTTCGCGCTGCACTTAACGATCTGGAGCGTAGAGAGTGGAGTTTGATGGAAACCCTCATTGGGTGTGAGCTTTAAGCACGCTTCGATGAGATCGTTTTGGATCATTGATGTCTTCATACTCTGAATCTACCGCATCTCCGGTTGTTTAGCCCAAAAATGCAGACATTTGTAGAATTAGGCAATCAACTTGGAGGAACGGCCTACCGCGGGCGGCGGGTCGGCGCTTAATCTTGATTCAGTTAGCAAACCTTATTCTATGGGAGGAAACCACTATGAAACAAGTTTGGTTCATCACGGGAGCATCAAAAGGTCTGGGGCTGACACTTGTTAAGCGCCTTTTAGCGGAAGGACACAGTGTCGCCGCAACCTCTAGGGACGCGGCGACACTCATTCAGAATGTTGGAGGAGCGAATCCTCGCCTGCTGCCTCTGGAGGTGAATCTCTCCGACGAAGATTCCGTGGAGAGTGCAGTCTCCCTCGCGATCGAACGCTTCGGGCATATCGATACGCTCGTCAATAATGCCGGCTACGGGCAAACGGGCGCCGTCGAGGAAGTCTCAGATCAGGAAGTCCGAGAGAATTTTGAAGTGAACGTCTTTGGGCTTCTGACCGTCACGCGTGCCGTTCTATCGAGAATGCGCGAGAAGCGTTCGGGACATATTTATAATATTTCATCCATCGGCGGATTCACGGGTGCCTTTTCCGGTTGGGGCATCTACTGCGCGACCAAGTTCGCCGTCGCGGGATTGACTGAATCTCTCCACGCCGACGTGAAAGATTTGGGGATCCAAGTCACTCTCGTTTATCCCGGCTACTTCCGCACAAGTTTTCTCGAAAAGGAATCCATGCGCCGACCTGAGCGCACGATCGCAGGTTACGAGGAAGCGAAGCGTTCAATCGAGCACCATTCATCAACTCTCAATCGCCAACAACCCGGTGATCCCGAAAAGCTCGCCAAAGTTCTGATTGATCTATCGCACCGGGCGGATGCACCTTTGCATCTCTTCCTCGGGGCCGATGCTTACGAACTTGCGCATGTGAAGATGAAGAACGTAACCAGCGATCTCGAAAAGAACAGAAATCTTTCGGTAACGACCGGCTATACGTGAAGTCATCTCCATCAAGGTTCAAACTGCAAGACAAAGACTGAAGGAGTTGCTATACCGCGCTAGAAGCGAGGGAATATGGCTGGTAGTAGCAACTCCAAATTCGATTTCACACAAATTTCATCCGTCGGGGCGTTTCTCGTCTTGATCGTTCTCTCGCTCGTTGATAAATCGCCGTTTACCGTCATGGTTGCCGGAATTTTCTTGGCGGTGGCGATCAGCGCGTCGATTCATCATGCGGAAGTCATCGCGAAGCGCGTGGGTCCGGCACTTGGCGCTTTGATCCTCGCGCTTGCGGTCACCGTGATTGAAGTCGGGCTCATCGTTTCGTTGATGATGAACGACACACCGACATCGGCCGTGGTCGCGCGCGATACCGTTTTCGCAGCCGTGATCATCGTGACCAACGGGATCGTCGGGATTTGCTTTTTGATCGGCGGTATTCGGCACCGAGAGCTCGAATTCCGGGTTGAAGGAACGAGTTCGCTCCTCGCGGTTTTGGCGACCCTCGTCGGAGTGACGCTCGTTCTTCCAAATTTTACGACCACGACCGCGGGACCAACGTACTCCACATCGCAATTGATTTTTGCTTCCGTGGCATCTCTCGTCCTGTATGCATCGTTGATCATCGCGCAAACGGTAACGCATGCCGATTACTTTGCGGTGGAGAGCGTTAGCGACGACGGCGCGACCGAGCACATTCCGTCGAAGAAAGAGGCATGGATCAGCGGATCTGCTTTGTTGATCAGTTTAACCGCCGTGATCGGGCTTGCGAAAACACTCAGTCCATCGATTGAAAGTGGCCTCGTTCAGATCGGGGCACCGAAAGAAGCGGTCGGAATCGTGATCGCGCTTCTCGTCCTTTTACCCGAGGCGGGAGCGGCCCTGGCGGCCGCGCGTGCGAATCAACTTCAGACGAGTTTAAATTTGGCTCTCGGATCGGGAGCGGCGAGTATCGCACTCACGATTCCGATCGTGAGCCTTTATTCGATTTTGTCTGAGCGCAAGATTACTTTGGGTCTCGACAGCAAGTCGTTAGCTTTTGTGGTTCTCACTTTTCTCGTCGCGGGACTCACGCTCGGCACGGGAAAGAGCGCGGCTTTGAAGGGCGTTGTGCATCTGACGATTCTCTTTGCGTACGTGATCCTTTCGCTCATTCCGTAACGGGTCGATGCGTCCCAACAGTTTTTGGTTAGATCACTCGCCGCATGACACTGCGGTTCGTTGGCTGAGTTTCATTTGCCTCTGGATGTTTAGACGTGATTTTCTCCGGCCTCAAAGGGGGAGGTTCAAATGTTCAGTTTCAAAAAAGCTTTGGCTACGTTCGCGCTCGTTCTGACGGTTACACCATCGGCCATGGCCGCAAAGACATCGATTGCGGCAAATGCCTCACCGATCGCGGGCATCGAAAACCGCATTGGTCGCCAGCTCACCACCGATGAACTCGCGACCGTGGATTCACTCTTCTCCCAAGTCGCCGCTTATCAGGCGGATGTCAATTCAACTCACTTTGCCGACGGAGAACAGTTTACGTTCTTGGGTTGCGTGGGTGGCGCAATCGCGGCGGTGATCAAGCGTGGTTACGCACTCTGCGCAGATACGTCTGGTCAAACCTACGTTCTGAGCGCAACTGGCATCGGCGCGATCGGAATTCGCGCAACGGGCGACGTCGTCGTCCACGCGGGCGCGCGCGAGGCGATTCGCGGTGCTTACGCAAACGGCGCTCCCGTGTCTGAACTGGGTCGCATGGGCGAGTACTTCCGTTACGGACGCATACTCGCGAAGTTCGCGAGCGTAAACGTTGACTTCTTCATGAAGAGCGACGGGACGGCCGCAAAACTTTTCTTCGTTGGCGTCAACTATGGGCCGTACTTTGATTTGGGTCGCGACTCCATCGCGCTTGATTGAAGGTGCGGAGCCAGCGCTCCCAATCGCCGAGAGAAGATCGTTTAGCGACTTAAAGCCTTGAGCCTTCTGTCTCACTGTGAGATCGGGACCTCAAAAAGATTGCACGAAGGTGCTCATGCCGTTTCCGTGGCGGAGGATCAAGTTCGACTTTACTGATTAAATTCTTGGCTCGTGATCAGTTCCCTGACTCCTCTCGCTCATTAGAGATTTCCCTCAATTTGAATCCAGCAGGGACCGATGGGCATACTGGGATTGGAAATAACAATCTCAAGGAGGAAGTCATGAGACAGCTATTAAGGATCGCGTTCATTCTGCCACTGGTCCTTGGATACTTCAGCGTCGCGGAAGCTCAACTTAAAGCGCCCTTCAACCGTCATCTTACGCAGTACTACGGCAAGCCTCTGGTTGGTACATTCGCTTGTCCTGCCCTCGTTGCGCCTGTGGTCGACATGGGAGGAATGAACAGCATCTACCGGAGTGATGATCCCACGCAATCGATCGTCGATCCCGCTAAACAGGCGAAGGAAGCGGCTCGCAACGCGGCTTTCGGAGCCTTCCAGAACGCTTTGGCCTCTGTTTCCGACAAATATGTCACGACGAAACCCGCCAATGCGAATATCGCCAATTGCTACGCGCGCCATTTGATCCACTGGGCGAAGGCGGGAGCGATGTTGAAGAACCTTGCGAACAACGTCGAACTCGGGCGCCACCAGGCCGTCATGCAGCAGGCGTGGAACCTCTCCGCGATCGCACAAAGCTACATGAAGGTGCAACCCGCCATGGCCGCGGCTGATTCGGCGGCCGTCCGGGCTTGGATCAAATCGCTTTCGGATTCGGTCTTAAAGGAATACACGACGGCAAATAGCTGGAATACGGCCCACAATCGCAGTCATAACCACGCACAGTGGGCGGCGATGGCTCTCGCGGGAAGTGGCGTCTTATTGAATGACGTAAATAAATTTAATCAAGCTTGGAGTTTATTGGGCGCGAGCTTAGCGACGGTACAATCCAACGGTACACTCCCGCACGAGATGAGCCGTGGGGCTAAGTCTCTCCTCTATCATGAGTTTGCTTGTCTTTCGCTCGCGGGCCTCGTGGCTTACATGGACGCGAACGGACGGGTGCTGAGCCCCGCTCAGGAGTCAGCGTTTCAACGGGTCATCAAGATGACGGTGGAGCAGGCGCAGAACCCGAGCTGGATCGCCTCCGTCGTTAAAATCGCTCAGACGTCATATCAGCCCAGTTCATCGAACTTCGCGTTTATTGATATTGCGATCCCTCATTTTCAGCGAACGAATCCAGCTCTCGCCGCGCAACTCGAGGCAGCCGGCGCCAAGTATCGCGCCTTCCGGCACCCGCATCTGGGCGGGAATATCACCGCGGTCTACAACGTTCCTGCATTCTCCAAGATGAAGTAAGCCATTCTCGACCAACGCGGGCGTGAAGCCCGCGTTGTACCGACTTAGGCCAGCATCTGCGTAATGACCCCGTTGCTGTTTCCAAACGATGAATTTGACATTCCGAAGGCCCGCATCAGTGTCAGCCACACGTTCGCCATTGGCGGTTGTTTCGACATCCCCGCCGGGAAGTCGATGGTTTGGCCTGTTTTCAGTTTACCTCCGAGGTTTCCACCGACGACGACGTTGATGTCAGCCGGGTAGTGCGTTTGACCGTCGGAAATACTGCTCGTCATGACGACCGCCGAATTATAAAGGAGGCTCGTCCCGTCGACTTCTTTCACGGCGTTCAATTTAAGTAAAAGTTGTTTGAACTGATCGTACTGCCACTGTACCGCCGTTTTGAATTTCGCGGGGTTTCCGGAGTTCTCGGCGTGATGCGAGAGCGAGTGCCATCCGCCGTTGCCGTCGCCGTCACCGGCCAGCATCAGGTTGAACACTTGAACCTTGTTACATTGAAACGCGGCGACCGCGAGATCTTGGAGGATCGTCAGGCGGCGCGGATATACTGTGCTTAGAAAAATCGCGCGATCAAGACTGTCATCGTGTGGGCGTTTAACGGGTTCTAGAGCGAGGTCATTGAGCAGAGGTGTATCAATTTGGGATTCCGATTTGACCTTCGCGCTGAACAA
>SXSP01000239.1 GCA_005792225.1 Bdellovibrionales bacterium
CACGATCGGTTCCGTCGGAAACGCATCGTTTGTGGACCAGACGACCTCGCCCTGGGTTGTTTATGGCGGACTTGCGGGTCCCCCGCCCTCCCAGTTTACTACCGGACTCTACAACAACTGCGAAATCGCGACCGGCGGCCTCGCCCCCTGCAACAGCGCACGGATTCACGCGGAAGCACTCCTCACGATCAGCTTTCGGTCCGATTCCGGAACGGGTCGCCCCGCGCTCTTCTACACCGGGGGCACGACGCCGGTTTTGATTCAGCCCGATATTTCGTCTCCGACTTCGGCGACGGCAAACTCGGATACAACCGTGGTCGTCGCGTGGAAGTCGATCTGCGCCGCCCTCGTCTCCAACCACACGGGAGCGGGCGATAGGATTGATTCCAACTGCAACTATGACGCCACAGGCTCCGGAGCTATCGAAGCCAACTTTAAGGTCGGATTCACCGCGACTGCTACCGACACAACCCAGACGGGCGACTCAGGGGATATCAAAATCGTCATTAGTGGTGACACCGGCAGGTTGGCCAGCACCGGCGAATCTTTCACCGACGATTGCGGTGATTCGACCTACGGCAATCCTTTCGGCATTTGCGGCTGGGAAATCATGCCCGGAGACGAAAAGGCGACGCTCGGAAACGTCACTCCGCACGCAGGTCGTTCGGGTCCCGCACTCGAATTCCGCGGCGTCCGCGTTCTCTATCAAGAGTTGGACCGCAGCAACTATATCGACTCCACCCTTCAAAGTACCGCGCTCTGGCAAACCATCACGGCAGCTTCGAAGCACGCAGATCTCACGATCGAATCTGGGGACAACGGAGTCATCTCCATCATTGGACGAGTCGAGGGACTTAGGAACGATCAGTCCTACATCTTCAAGGTCGGCATGATTGATCTCGCCGGAAATGTCGGCTTTTACACTCCGAACACGACCGGTGCGGGTGACGGCGATCTCTTCTGCCCCACGGGAACCGCGCGCCGGCAGTTTACCTGCCACGTGGCAACGCCTGGCGAAGTCGTCGGCGTTCTCGCAAAAGACGTGAACTGCTTCATCGCGACGGCCGCCTTCGGTTCCTCGATGGCGCCGCAAGTGCAGACGTTCCGCGAATTTCGAAACAAGTACCTCCTCACGAACCAGTGGGGAACGAAGTTCGTACGTTTTTATTACAAGCACAGCCCCAAGTACGCGAAGATCATCGCCGACAGCAAGATTCTCAGAGCCGCTTCGCGCGTGATGCTCTGGCCGCTTCTTGCCTACGCGTGGCTCGCGGTGCAAATCGGAGCCAAAGCCGCTTTCGCGTTGATGGGTTTACTCCTCCTCACCGTCTTCCTCGTCGGCTACCGGATCGCGAACGAAAACGACGATCAAGGGAGCTCGCGTGCGTAAGTCCCCGTGGTTCTTTCGTTCCGTGATTTGCGCTCTCGCCTTCGTCGCCCTCACGAGCCCGAAGGCATTTGCGCAAGCAGATGAAGAACCGGTCGACGATATCCTCGCAACCGAAGAGCTCGGCGAAGAGATGAACGAAATGGTCGAAGCCCCGCCGAAGCCCGAGCCCCCCTACCCGGGAAGTGAAGAGTTCGACGTCCTCGACCCCGTGCCCGCTCCTGCCCCGACGGTCAATTCAGTGACGAATTCAGCGGCCCCCGCGATGCCCGAGGGAAACACCTGGAGCCAGAGACCTCCGCCACAACCGGCGCAAGCTCCCCGCGCGGGAGTTCAACGTCCCGCGAAGGTCGACGAAGACGGCAACTACTACTATCCGGTAGAAAATGAGTCTTCACGCGGCGGGAAACAGCCCGGCGTCGCCGCCCCCGTCAAAGTCACCGAGGAAGGTCACTACGTCTACGACGTCAACGACCGTTCGACGGAGCCCGCGCAACAACCGAATCCCATGCTCGAGCGCCCGATCGAAATCACGTCGAAAGGCGAATACAACTACAAGCTCGAATCGAAACCTTCCTCGAAAACGGCATCATTTCGCGTCGGCGTGATGGCTCCGCCGGTGATCAAGAACAATTCGGTCGAAGGCACGACGATTGATTTCAAGACAATCTACAGCGACGCCTACCAACCCGTTTTGATGGGCGACTACGAGTGGCGCCTCACTTCGAAGATCGGCCGCCTCGGGATCAAGTTCACGTCGGGCGTCTTCAGCGCCTCAGGGCAAGGGCAATTCAGAAAACCGAATCCCGAAGGTCTCTCCGCTCAGGAGCGTTTCACGTTCCTGATGTTCCCGAACCAACTCACGGGTATCTACCGGTTTCAGTACGCGGATAAACAAGTTTTAGTTCCTTACGTCGAGGGCGGCGGAGCTTACTTCACGTACGCCGAGATTCGCGACGACTCGAAACCACCTAAGTTCGGTGGCTCGCTCGGACTCGTCAGCGCCGCCGGGGTGAATTTTCTTCTCGATTGGCTCGACCGCCGCGCGATTCAACGCCTGGATGCCGAGTACGGAATCCAACACGTTTGGCTCACGGCCGAAGCCCGAGTTGTCGTCGGTCTCAATAAGGACGTCGACATCTCATCGCAAGCCATACTCGCCGGCGTGACGTTCGATTTTTAATTCGTCGCCTCGACCCGAGGCGTGCTAGTTCATAGCGCTCATGGAAAACCGTACGCCTTATCGCCAATGCGCGCCCGACCACTTCCGAACGCGCATTCATATCTCTTACGACGGAACCGATTTCGCCGGCTGGCAACGGCAGACCCATCAGGCGTCCGTCCAAGGCACTCTCGAGGCGGCCCTCTCAAGAATCTACGCGAAACCGATTCACGTGCTCGGCGCAAGCCGCACCGACTCGGGCGTCCACGCAAATCAGCAAGTTGCGCACTTTGATGCCCCCAAAGACCCGAGCCGCTTCGACCTCCGGTACGCGGTCCAATGTTTAAGTCCCGAAAGCGTCATCATCGAAGAGATGTTTCAGGCTCCCGTGGATTTTCACGCCATCGCTTGCGTTACGGACAAGATCTATAAGTACCGCATCTTCAATCGCCGAATCCCGAGCGCCCTCCTCGCCCGCTACACTTATTGGATTCGCTTTCCGCTAGATGTCGCCTACCTCAACGAAGCATCCAAATATATCGTGGGAAAACAAGACTTTAAGAGTTTTCAAAGCGCCGGCACTCCGGTTCAAACGACGGTCCGCACGGTGTCGGAGGCGAGCTGGGCGGTCGTCGACGATCATGTTCTTGAGTTCACGATTCGTGGCGACGGATTTTTGAAGCAAATGGTGAGGAACATCGTCGGCACCCTGATCGACTGCAATCAAAACGAGCGGGATCCCTCGAAAGTACGGGAGATTCTTGACGCCCTAGATCGCAGGAAAGCGGGTCCTACGGCAGAACCCCAGGGACTCTTTCTTTACCGGGTCAATTACCCCGAAGCCGTTGACAACAAGTGCCGTAAGCTTTAGAACCTTGGATTCGGTTTAATCAAAATGCCGCTGAGGCATCTAAAATTTGCCCGAGATCTGAAAAAGCGGTTTGCTGATCACTCAGTAAGCATGCTAGTTGAGGTCGGTATTAATTCAGTTCAAAGCAGTAGGAATTCCGATGAGAACATGGAACGCAGCTAAAGGCGAGATCGAACGCAAATGGTGGATCGTTGATGCCACTGGAAAAAACCTCGGACGTCTCGCTTCCGAAGTCGCTCAAGTGATTCGCGGCAAGAATAAGCCGCAGTTCACTCCCAACCAAGACACAGGCGATTTCGTTATCGTTGTTAACGCCGACAAGGTCGTTACGACTGGTAACAAGAACGTCGAGAAGCACTACTACCGCCACTCGCGCTTCTTCGGCTCGCTCAAGTCGCGCAACTACAATGAGCAGATGGAGCACGATCCTGCTTTCATCATCCAAGAGGCTGTCAGAGGGATGCTTCCGAACAACAAGCTCTCGAAGACGTTGATCACAAAGCTCAAGGCTTACCGCGGTTCGGCTCACCCGCACGCAGCTCAGAAGCCTGAAGCCCTCACACTCAAATACTTGAAACAGTAATAAAGACGGAGAGAAGGCCTCATGGCAGCTCAAAAATTCTACTACGCAACAGGCAGAAGAAAGACCAGCGCGGCTCGCGTATTCCTGAAGCCTGGCTCTGGCAAAATCACGATCAACGGCAAGCCGGCTGAAGGCTACTTGAGCCGCCCGACTTCGCGCATGGTGATCGTACAGCCGTTCCAAGTCACTTCGAACAGCAACAAGTTCGACGTGTTCGTAACGGTTGCTGGCGGCGGTGAGTCCGGACAAGCCGGTGCGATTCGCCACGGCATCTCTCGCGCTCTCGTCGCTTACGACGAGGAAATGCGTTCGGCCCTTAAAAAAGCCGGCGTCCTCACTCGTGACCCCCGTATGGTCGAGCGTAAGAAGTACGGTAAAGCGGGCGCTCGTCGTCGCTTCCAGTACTCGAAGCGTTAATCCTCGCGAGCAGCTTGGATTTCAAAGAAGCCTGGGTTTCAAAGCCCGGGCTTTTTTATTTGTCCAGCGGGTCCCGAGACTCGTCAGCAGAGGCTGCTCGAGCAAAGAGGTGAGAGCCTCAGGCATCGGCGGTTTTCCACTTACGGATGTGATTTAAAAACAAAAAAGCCCGGGTCATCGCCCGGGCTTTTTTCGTTTCCGCCCGGCGGCCGCCGCCCTTTTGTAAACTGTCGTTATTTATAAAAAGAGCCGCGCGATCGTCCAAGCTTTAGGCAGTGCCTAAAACTTCGTCACCC
>SXSP01000240.1 GCA_005792225.1 Bdellovibrionales bacterium
AATGCAGATTCAGGCGAACACGAACGTGCGCTCGGTGGATGAGCGTAAAGGTAACGTGCTTGCGCGTGAGATGACTCTTCCGAAGGGTTCCGTGGTTGAGATTTCGACTCGGCAGCTTGAGGAGCCGATTTTGATGAGATTTTGGAATGCTCTCGTTGGGCGGGAGCAGAAGCCGGCGGAGTTTGTTAAGGATATTAAATTGATTTCGGCTCCGGGTTTTTCGGCGGAGGAAGTGCGGGAGTTTAACGAGCTCAATGCTGAAGAGCCGCTTTATATGTCGAAGAAGATGCTCGCGGACGCGGACGTTCTCAGTAAGAAAGAGGAGAGCCGTCGACGGTTGAGAACTCGTCGGCAGACGGACGCCATGAGGAGTCATGATGTTCGTCGTCGGAAAGATGAGGCGACGGATCGGGCGTCCACCCGTCGCATCCTGGAGAACATTGAGCAAGGAAACCGTTCGGCGCGCTCGGCCGGTGCGCAGGGCACGTGCGAAGGTTGCGAGACGGGCTTCTATCAGCGTTGGGTGCGCGCGGGGGTTCCCGAGCGCGCGCTTCGGCAGGCGCTCGATTTTTATAACAAGAATAAGCCGCGGATTCGGAATAAGCGTTACGTGACGATCAACGATTTGACGGACCATTCGTCGCAGAAGCGCATGTTCATCCTCGATATGCAGACGGGCGCGGTGGAGCGGCACTACACGGCTCACGGCTCGGGCTCGGATCCGGGTCACCGGGGGAATGCGGCTCGACTTGGAAATGGCCGCGGTCAGAGTCCGAAGGGATTCATGCTCACCGGAGAGACTTACCGTGGAGGTCACGGGCTTTCGATGAGGCTGGATGGAGCTGAAGCGCACAATCGGCCGACTCGCAAGCGACTCGTCGTGATGCATTCGGCGGATTATGCGTCTCCTCGTTGGCTCCGTCGTTACGGGAAGCTGGGTCGCTCGCAAGGCTGTGTCGCCGTGGATCCGGCTGTGTCAAGGCAGCTCATCCAGAAGTTGAAGGGCGGCAGTCTCATGATGAACTTCAATGGTTAATCCGAACTGAAGCGGAATCGTCACACCTGTTTCACGGGATCGAAATGTGGATTCGCTTCTCCTCCTTTATTTTGACGTAAGGGCAGAGCTCAATGGCCCGAGGAGGATGACTATGATTCGCGGTCTGTACAAGACGGACGTTGTGACGATCACACCGGAGAAGAGCATCAAGGAAGCGGCGACGCTCATGCGGGACCGTAACGTCGGTGACGTCGTTGTCATCCAGACGAATCAAGCCAATGGCAAGAGAGGTCGTAAGGCACAGGTTGCACCTGTCGGGATTTTAACCGATCGCGATCTCGTTACAACTTGCCTCACCGGCGACTCCTCGAAGATTGATGAGATCAAGGTGGGCGACGTGATGTCGAAGAACGTCGTGTTCATCAAAGAGGATGTCGGTCTCTTTGAGGCGATTCGCACGATGCGGAAAGCTGGCGTGGGTCGCATCTTGGTCGTCGATGCGAATAAGAGTCTTTTGGGAAGTCTCACTTCGACGACGATCTTTGATCTCTTGAATGAAGAACTTCATGAGCTTGGAATGATCGCTCGGAGTCGTCGCAGTCAGGTCGCCCGCACGGGAGACTTTGGTCTTCCTCCGAAAACACCCGAGCCAGATGTGCATCACTGAGGAAAGAAGGATAGCGAATGTTGACGAAAAGATTTGAACTACCGCCGCGCTTGCGGAATGCCGAAGGCCGGGTGAGACGCGCTGGTTTTGAGTTCGAGTACGCGGGTGTCGGGATTGAAAGGTCGGCTGATCTCGTGATTCAGGTTTTCGGCGGAAAGAAGGATCGGCGCTCGCGTTTTTGCATGAAGGTCGTGGGTTCACGTTACGGTGATTTCAGTATTGAGTCGGATTCTTCGCTCTTGAAGGAACAAAAATACGACGCGTTTTTCCGGGCGTTCGGGCTGGAGCCCGGGCAATCGGATTTTGCGGCCAGACTCGAGGATTGGATCGAGACGGTGAGTGAGGACCTCGTGCCTTACGAGATCGTGACTCCACCGATTCCGTTTACGGAGCTCGATTGCGTGGATGAGCTACGCACGACTTTGCAATCGAGCGGGGCTCAAGGGACGAACGCTCATATTTACTCGGCGTACGGGTTGCAATTTAATCCGGAGATGCCCTCGTTTGATGTCGACACACTTCTCGGTTTTATGCGGGCGTTTCTTCTCCTCTATGATTGCATCGCCGTGACGACGGATTTGCCGGTGGCGAGACGCGTACTCCCCTACATCAATCCGTTTGATCCGAAGTACGTGGCGAAGGTGGTGGACCCGGTCTATGCGCCGGATCTTGAGACCTTCATGAGGGATTATCTGGAGGCCAATCCTACTCGAAATCGGCCGCTCGATTGGTTGCCGTTGTTTGCGTGGTTGAACAAGGACTTGGTTTTTGAGTACCCGGTCGAGAAAAATTTGATCAAGCCTCGCCCGACTCTTCACTACCGCTTGCCGAGTAGTCTCATCGACGATCCGAACTGGTCGATCGCGGATGACTGGAACAAATGGATGAAGGTGGAGCGCCTCGCCTCGGATCCGCAGAACATGCGGATCTTGATGTCAGACTGGGGACAAATTCATTCTGGATTTCAGATGCGTTCGGAATCTCGTTGGGTCATGAGAGCCAACGAATGGCTCAATGGCGATGTTCGTTGATCGACCGCTCATCGGAGTGACGGGACCCGACCGAGGCGGCTGGCCCGCTTGGGCGTTTACGCGCTTGGCTCTCTGGCGCGCGGGTGCGCGCGCTCTGCGAATTACTCCGCGACACCTGCACGGGATCTCGGATCTTGATGGGCTCATCATCGGTGGCGGTGCGGATGTTGATCCGAAGCTCTACGGTGAGGTGAAGTTGATTCCGGAATTTCGGCGGGAGAGCAAACGCACGGTGCGTTCGCTGACGCATTACGTGCTCTTTGTTTTCCTCTGGTTGCTTCGGCGATTGATGAGTTCTCCTTGGAAGGTGCCGCAAGATCACGCTCGGGACGCGATGGAGACGCAACTCATCCGCGAGGCGATCGAGAAGCGAATTCCGATTTTGGGGATCTGTCGCGGGATGCAGTTGATTAACGTCGCCTTTGGCGGATCGCTCTATCAAGACATCACGAACTTTTACGAAGAGACGCCGAGATTGCGAACGGTTTTGCCGAAGAAAAAAATCGAGATCGAGCCGGGCTCGCGGCTCCATCAAGTCATCGGCCACACGCTCGCTCGCGTGAATTCACTTCATAACCAGTCGGTCAAAACCTTGGGTCAGGGTCTGCACGTCGCCGCACGCGAACCGAATGGCGTCATTCAGGCAATTGAATGCGGGGGGCCGCTTCTTATCGCGGGCGTGCAGTGGCATCCGGAGTTCATGCCGCAGGAGCGTGAACAACAGGCGCTCTTTCGCGAATTCGTGAAGAGCGCCCACAAAGCGCGCGGCCGTTTAGAATCGTTTGACCCACTCGATCAGGGCCGAGATGGTGCGCTTTCCGCTCGAGCCGATCGTCTCGACGTCTGAGCGGAAGACGAACTCCCGCGTGAGGCGCTTTCTGAAACCCACCGCCGAGGCTTCGGCGTTACCACCGAGCTCGACCGACGCTCCCCCACCGAGGCCGACCTTTGCCGTGACAAGATCGCGTTCGGCATCGTAGCCGACACTCTCGATCGGCGTGCTCGCCAGGAGGTAAAGCGAAGAGAGGCCCAAGGTTGCGTTCGCGAATGCGGCCCGCGCGTTGGCGGCCGAGTCGCGCTGGTCATCATCGAGCTCGTTGGGTCCACGACCGAAGAGCAAGACACCCATGATGTCTTGGTCCGCGAGCGGAGGATCGCTCGTGAGCTTCACCGTCGGTTGCGCGGTCGTGCCCAGCAATAAGACGTTGATGTCGTAGTCGAGGTAATTTAATTGCACGAGACCGTTCAGACGTTGCGTGCCCGAGGGAGTCAAATCCACACGAACTTCCTGAACGGTCGCCTCCCGCCGGAAGAGTTCAATGGGCACCTGGCCCACGGAAACCCAACCGGTCACAGCGGGAGCTTTGGGGGCCTTGTTCGCCGTCCTCAAATTCGCCCCGGAACCGGGGCGCGAGATTTCCTTATTGATCGAGGCGGGGCCCCGGCTCGGCGGAGGTGGTAAGTCTTCGGGGTAAACAATTCCGCTTTTCTCGTCGTAAGTGACGTCCAATGAAATCGGGATCGCGGCCTTCGTGAGGTTCGTGGCGATTTGGATGGACTTGGGCGCCGTCGTTCGAATCCGAATTTTCAAATCCATCGGCTCCGACTTCTTGGCTTTTTCAAGCTTTGGCGGATCTTGCATGGCCGCGCGATCAATCGGACCGAAGCGGCTGTCGGGAATAAATTGCGGAGGGATACGCAGGTCAAAGCGAGGCGCCGAGAGGTAGAGGCGGTCGATCGCGAGATCGATCTGCGTTGCCGGAACGAGGGAACCGGCGACTTGACGAAGATTCGTATCGCCCTGAAGTCTCAAGTAAACCGCTTGGAATTGCGAATCGAGGGCCGTCGCCGTTTGGTATTTGACCGAGCCACCCTGGTCGGTGACATCAACGGCGGCGCTGACATTCACCTTTCCATCGAGTACGTTCAAAGGTGCCGGAACCTCAAACGGCGTTCGCCGGAAGAGACGAACGACACGTTGGAGTTTATCGATCGCGAAGTCGAATTGTCCTCGAATGCCGTACTTGAGGGGATCTTCTCCGGGACCCTTTCTGACTTCGCCCGTGGCTTGGGTGACGACGTTGAAGAAGTCATGGTGCTTCAACTTCAGATCGAGCGAAAAATCGACTTCCTTCGTTTCACCGAAGGCGATCCTCGTCGCGCGAAGATCGAACTCAGGATTTAAGATGAAGAATTTCGGATCGCGGATCAGGCTCTTCTCGGTCATCTGGAGTCTGACGGTCTGCGGTCCACACCGCAGGCCCGCGATTTTTTGATCGAGATCTGCTGAGAGTCCGCAGTTTGCGAAATCGAGCGCGCGCACTTGCGCGCTAGGTGATCCCATCTTCAGTGAGAATCTTGAATCGAGCTTGTGTTCCGCGAGAGCGCCATCGAGGCGGAGCTCACGAAGGGCGGCGATTCCGCGCCACTTCGTTCCGATGCGGAAATCGAGAGTCTGCCAGTCGTAGATCGACGAGTCGGCCTTAAGACTCACTTCACGCTTTCGATCGAGCTGAACTTCGCCGTCAGCCCAGAGTTTCCAAGCCTCTTTCGTTTCCGGCTGACCTCGGGGCGTGGGCGAATTGATCCAATCAGCCGGGCTCGTGATCCGGATCGAGGCCTGCGCGCGAAGCGGTCCGCCGAGCGCGCGGAATTCTTTAAGCTTAGCCCTTAGCGTATCGCCTTCCTCACCGGTCGTGAGATCAAAGCGTGCGAAGTAGCCCTGACCGGCCTCCGTGATGATCTTAAGCGGCTGAAGTTCGATGAGACTTCCTTCGAGCTCCCACTTCGGAAGAATTTGGCGACGGAGGAGACCCACGATATCGAAACTTCCCTCGTCTTCCTTTTTTTGCTCCTCGGGAGGAAACTTCGGAAGGTCGACGAGCACGTCTCCACCGGTCATGCGGATCGGCGCGATCGCAACCAGACGGGGCATGTACCACGCCTCGCCTTCCAATCGCTCGCCTCCCCATCCCGCGGTCGCGGCGAGGGATATCTCTTTGAAGCATGCGTTCACGGCCTCACCTTCGTAGCGAAGGCAAACGCTCCCCGCATCGATGGAGAGACGCTTCGCGAATGGAAGCCCCGATGGCCGCACGAGCGCGATATCGAGTTTGTCGAACTCGAGCTGAAGATTTTCGGGTGCGTACTTGTCGATGAGCTGACGAATCTGCGCCGTGGGAAGATGGAATTCGGGTGTCGCAAAAAACCCGACGCCAAAAACGACGAGGAAGATGAAAACCGTTAGGAGCAAAACTCCGACGACTCTCGAAACGAGTTTCAAAGCTCGCGTCACTCCGTGACCGATGGTGGCCAGCAATCCTTTGCTCATTAAAATTCCTCCCCGAACGTGAAACCTAAACGCCAATCCGAGCCGTAAGGCTCCTCCGCCGCCACTTCTTGCAGGGCGAAGCGATGGGCTCCGTAAACTCTCAATACGCCAAACGGCGATTCCCAGCGAACTCCGAGGCCAGGCGACATGAAGATCGGCCGCGCGAGATCGAAGTTGGCTTGACCTAACATCCCCGCGTCGACAAACGAAAAGATATCTGCACGTCTGAATAAAACTCTATGAAACCGTGCCTCAAGACCCGAGGAGGCCCCTGAAAGAGCTCCAATTCGCGAGCGCGGAAGGGAGCCCTGTTCGAAGCCCCGAAGATCGCGTTCGCCCCCCAGGTAGGTGAGAAATTGCGGCGGGAGATCGGAGGTGATGTTCGGATCGCCGGAGAAAACCGACGAGAGGTCGAAGCGAAGTCCTAGGATAAAAAACGGCGGGTCGTATCGTAGAAGGTTCCAGAGTTTTTGACCCTGCAGGCGAAACCTCTGCGCGGTGAAATTCGCGCCGAAGTTTTCGCTCGTGAAAAAAGTCGTGAGTTCCAAGCGCTCGCCCGTGCGCGGACTTGTCACGAAAAATTCATGATCATGGTCATGCCAAGTCGTCGTCGTCGCGATGAAGGTCGTCGTCGAGCGGCTGGGCCCAACCCCTCGCGAAACTTGCGAATCCAGAATGTTGGGGCCGATCTCGAAGCTCGCCTGCCCGCGCGGAAACTCCCGATTCCATCCGTGAAGCGCTTGGAACCGCATCGTCTGGTATTCTTGCGGATCGGTCGCGACGTGCTCGTAGGTGATCTCAGGGCGGATGTAGTTGCGAGCTTCGCCGGGCGAGTAGTACCACCGGAGATCGCCGACGACCGACTGTTGATTCACTTCCTCGCGGAGGTATGAGGCCTTCGCCGTGAGAGACATGTTCGAAGCCGAATCGCCGATGCGGTTCTGGCTAACGATGGCGCGCACCCGGGCACCGAGGTCGGTGCTCGCCCCCACTCCCACGCGGATCGTCCGCGAAGGGCCCAGCACCACGTCGCGAACAACGACGGCGCCGTCGGGCTCACACCGTGTGGTCATCGAAACGGTTTGCGAAAATCCATCTTCGATCACGCGGCGCCGGGTGAGCGTCACTAAATTTTCCCGGTAGATATCACCGATTCGAAAAGCGTTGTAGCGATCGAGTGTCTCCTCGCGAAGTCCCGTATCGCCCGTCGTCTCGATGGCCTTAAAGCGCTTGAGCTCCCCTTCATCCATGCGCACGAGAACTTCTCCCGTCGCCGGATCAGCCCTCACGGTCGCGGTTGCGCACGGGTAGCCTTCGTTTTTAATCTGAGAGAGCGACCACCCTTGAAGGTCATTCAAGAGACTGGGCGTGAGGAGATTCCCCTCAATCAAACGTCTCTTTGGGGGATCCCAACCTTTAGGTCCGCCGACGATTCTGAAACGCGAAAGACGCGCCGAAGGTCCCGGCTTGACGAAAAGAATTTCGCGGTCGAGGCGGAACTCAGGCTCATGGTAGCCGCGGGATTGAAAGAAGCTCTTAAAGAAAAATGCCGCCTGATTGGCCGGGATCGTCGCCCAAGGTGTTCCGATCTGGCCGCCTGATGAATCCCCGCAGACGAGTCTTCGTTCCATATCGCTGAAGGCGAAGTCGCCGATGTTCATCATGCGAATTCCGGGACAAAACTCACCGTACGCCGCCGCCTCCGGCGTGGCACGGAAATCGGGGCTCGACGCCGGCATCAAACCGCGCGCCTCGGTGGCGGGCGCGACTTCAGGTTCGGCGCCGAATGCGAACGAGTTCAACAAAGTGATCAGGACAAAAACAAACTTCAACATTCTCATGCTTTCTTTAAGCTCTCTTGAGGCGTCGCAAGAATTGCCAGAAATACGGAAGTGCGACAAAGAATATCGTCACCGCGATGACCAAAGTCAGCACCATCTGCCAGTTGCCCGCACGAATGTAGCTCGTGGCACTGTGCGAGAGGAACGTGATTGCGGAGATTCCGGGCAGAAGCCCGATGAAAGTTCCCATGACGAAGTTCTTCATCGGAATCCGCAAGCCACCCGACACCACGTTGACGACCGTAAACGGCGCGATTGGCATCAGCCTCACGGCCGCGACCGTCCAGACTCCGCCCCGGCAGAGTTGCTCGGAGGCGTAACGAACCCACGGCTTCGAGAGGAAACGACTCTTCGTGAACGCCCAGTAGCGGCCGATTCCGTAGCTGGTCAGAGCCGCGAGGATCGTACCTGTCATCGCGATCACGAGAGCCTGACCGTGCGAAAACGAGAGCGCGACTCCCAAGATCATCGCGGTGATCGGCACAAAACACAGGCTCCCTACG
>SXSP01000025.1 GCA_005792225.1 Bdellovibrionales bacterium
CTCGCCTGTCAAATCACAGCTCGAGTGGGTCTCAAAATCAAAATCCCTGAAAATCAGTCTAAATAAAATGGATTTGCATAGATCCAAGTGAGCCAACGTTGGCCGTCGAGGAGACTCACGGTCGGGAAAACCCGCGCGATGACTCGGTAGACGCCCTTGCCGTGAATTTCGTATTCAGTGTCAACGGAGTTCGACGACATGATGTGCTGACCGTCTTTAAAGAAAGCGGTTTCAAAAGGAACGGTAGGTTTACTCGGGAGCTTCACGATGAGCTTCATCCCGGGGGTCCATTTCGCACGCCCGCCAATTGGAACAATCTTCTCTCCATCTTGGATATAGGCGGTGAAGCCCTTGGGATTTCCAAGGACGTCGAGGCACATGTACGATTGGCCACGCGAGAGAGCATCAAAGACTTTGCGCCGATCGCCCTCGGATTCGCCCGTGAGTTCCGAGCGAAGGAGGACGTGATTCGAGACCAAGCTGAACGAAGTTTGGTACGAGGGGAACTTTAAATAAAAGTCGCCTCCCGATCCCGTCTTCGCGGTGGCATCGGCTCCGGCCATTCCCACGGTTTCGCGAGTGGCGGAGAGTTGATCCCAGAGTTTCAGTTCTTCCTCGGGTTCTTCGTAGAGTCGCAAGAGCGCCAATTGTTGGTTAAACGGATAGATGATGGCGCTCCATAAGAATGAAAACTTCGAATTATTCCACGCCGCCTGCCAGATGGATTTCAAGTTGAGGACTTCGATTCCGTCGAGACCCGAGGGATAGGGGCCCGTCCACGAATATCCCGGCTTTGACGGGTGCGCGAGAACGATGAGATCAGCCTGAGAATCAGGGCCCGATTGCGAGAGCAAATCGGCGAGAAGAACCTGCGCCTGACCTAGCGATTCGAGGTTGTATTTGCGGTTTCGATCGTACGTGAGGAGTCGCGAATCGAGATAGCTATACTCCGCTCCCGTCGCGACCAGGAGCTTTCGGTGGTAACCCTCAGGAACGGGACTCACGCCGAAGTAATTTAAGTCGGTGATAAAGAGAAAATCGAGCCCGGCTTCTTGGGCCTCGCGGATCACTTGCGCGGGCGAGCCGCTGCCGCCGCCGCGGTTGGTGTGGACGTTCGTGACTCCGCGGTAGTCAAAGAAACCCGACGGATTCTTTGGTTCAAGTTGCTCGTTGAAAACACTGACCCGGGTCTGGCTGAGGATCAGTCCGTAAAAGAAGAGCAGAAAAAAGATGACGCTACTGACGAGTATCTTTCGCACTGCGAGTCACCTCATAGAGAGAGTACAAGTTCTCGACGGTACGAAGGCGACTGATTTGGTAGGCGCCTCCACTCACGAGCCATTCCGGAAGACTATGGTCGGGCTCGGCGACAACGTAGAACTTATCATCACTCGGCTGCGAAAGAGGCGTGAAATCATAGAAATCGCGCCTGTTGAGACCAGGAAGTTTATAGACTTGCCGGCGAAGTTTGTAAGAAGCCGCTCCCGCCATTTGGTATGAGGCGAGATAGATGGGGGCGTCGGCCGCTTCAATCACCGGCAGCACAAAATCAAAGCGCGAGAACTCGCTCGTCTTTAGTTTCTTCGCATCAATCGGCATCCACGGATAAATGACTTGCGAAACGACGATGAGGAGAGCCGTCGCCCAAATGCCGACGGTTACTTTCAGCCACTTCAAATTGTCGGCATTGATAACGGCGAGTGAGAGAATCGCCGGGTGAGCCATGGTTGGCCAGTTTGCCTCGACGTGAGCTTTGAACGAAGTGTAGAAAAAGAATGCCAGCGGAATCCAGCCAAAAAAGTGCAGGATCGCCGCTCCCTTCAACTCACGTCTGCGGGCCGCAAAATAAACCGTGATCGGAAAGAGCAAACCGATTTGCCCACCAATATACTCGAGTGGCCAAAGCGGATTCTTTTTATGCTCGGAAAGTCCGTGGTTCAGTTGAAAGACGAAAGACGCCCATTCGTGCCGATAATTCCAGTAGAGGACCGGAAAACAAAAGGCGAGTCCAACGAAGACGGTCACCGGTACGAGGGCCCAGCGAACGCGCCGCCATTCCCCGCTCCAGGCGATCCAGGCGAGAGCCGCGGGAACGAAAAGGACGATCATGTACTTTGCGCAAAAACCAAGACCCAATGCCGCGCCGAAGGCTGCGTACTGCCAGGCACGATGTTCTTGGAGAAGCCGAATGAAGAGTAAAAGCGAAAGCGACCAAAAGAAAACCAGCGGCACATCCGGCGTGATGATGATCGAACCCACGCCGAAAAACGGCGAGAGCAAGATGAAGACAAGCCAGAATGAAAGCCTCTTTTCATCCATGTACGGCTTCAGGATTTCCCGCCAAATGAGAAGTGTTAGATGGCCGAGCCACACACCGGGCAAACGGGCGGCGTTTCCAAAATTCTCAATGAACGTTCCGAGATAAAAGAGCCAACCGACGAATGGCGGATGATCAAAGTAACTGAGTTGCGGGTGATGACCCCAGACCCAGTAGTAGGCTTCGTCGTTTGAAAGCGGTAGCCAGATCGCGAAGATGGTTTTCACCACCAGCGCGACCAGCCAGATCTGCGTGAACTTTTTCAAGGCAATTCGACTCGTACAGGTTTGCCGAGGTCACCGGGAACTCCGCGCTCAACGCCATTGACGATCAAGTTCACGGCGCCACCGTCGCTGAAGCGAAGAATGACTTTGCGTTTCGCTTTGATGTTCTGAACTTGTTCCGAACGAAGTTTCAATTTTTTCGCGGGTTCATCATCGATTTGAACGTCGACATCGACGTTATCAAGAGCTTCGACGATGACTTCCTGCGGGCGGCCCGTCTTAGGGGTGGGCGTCGGAGTTGGCGTCACGGCGGCCGCCGCTGCGACCGGTGTAGCTGTTGGCGCGGGAGAAGGCGTGGGAGTTGGCTTCGGAGTCGGTGACGGACTCGGAGTCGGAGTGGGTGTTGCCGTCGGCTTCGGAGTTGGACTCGGAGTTGCGGTCGGGGTCGCGGTCGGTGCCGGCGTCGGTGTTGCCGTCGGAGCCGCCACGGCCGCGACCGGTGTCGCCGACGGAGTTGGCGAGGCGCTCGCCTGAGGTGTCGGACTCTGCGTCGGCGATGCATCGGCGGTTGGTGTTCCCGATGCTGCTTCCGGAGTCGGTGCGGGAGTCTCAGATGTTTCGAGAGCCGAGATTCCTCCGGGCACGCTCTTATCGAGAGCTTCTTTTTCGTAGCTCTCCATCTTGTTCTTGAAAATAACGATGAGGACGACGAGCAAAAGAATGCCGGTCACGGCGCCAACTTTCACGGCGAGTGAAGTTTTAGGGTTGATGGCGTCGTTGGCTTCGTTAGGTGTTGATCTCTGACGTGCGGGAGCGGGCGCTTCCGAAGTTTCGGTGACCTCGGGTTTGGGCCGAGTTGAACCCATCTCTTCGTAGTACGTACTCATCACCGAGTCGACGTCGAGCTCAAGGTAGGTTGCGTACGCACGAACGAAACCGCGAAGAAACGTTTTTGGCGGCAGCTGATCCGCATTGCCTTCTTCGATCGCGATCAACGTTTTGTTATTGATCTTGGTCGCGATCGCGACCTCGCTGATGGAGATGCCTTTTCGCTCACGGTTCTCTTTGAGTATTTGCCCGGTGATCTTCATTTATCCAGCATCCTATCTCATCAGTTTCAGCATGGATTCCGCTTTTTTCGCGAAGTTGCCTTTGGGGTACAGCTTCACGATTTCTTCCATGCGGGCGATCGCTGAAGAAGTGCGACCCTGTTTATAGTAAGCGAGACCGCTATAGTAGTAGGGCTCGTCGTACTTCGCCGGTCGACAAACCACGACGGCATTGTCGAGAGCTTCCGTCGCCGCGGTCATTTGACCGAGCTCCAGAAACGAGCGGCCATAAAACGTTTGGGCCAAGCAGTGATCGCGATTAACCTTGATGGCCTCCGCGAATTTCACTTTTGCGGTCTCGTAGTCACGTTTGCGGAAGTAGATCATTCCCATGTTGACCCAGGCCTTGGCGGGATCCTCGTAAGTCAGATCATCGAGAACGGTCTCGAGTTGCCGAACGGCTTCGTCGTAGCGACCGAGCTCGATCAAAACTCGCGCATAGTTATTGCGAGCGTCGCTGTACTTGGGGTTGATTTCCATGGCGCGCTTCAAGTGCGTGGCGGCGGTGTCGTA
>SXSP01000026.1 GCA_005792225.1 Bdellovibrionales bacterium
AACTCGGTGTACATACACTCCGCCGAAATATTCGGTGGGTCGCAGCGACCGTGCAGGCCTCCGACGGGCTTTTCGCCTACGATCATGCTTCGATGCACGGGCCGGAGTCCAAAGCGCTCGAAGCTGAATTCGGGCAAAATAAGTACGAGAAGTTAGATCCTCCGATGAAGGGCGCGGTGGCTATCAGTCGTTATGACATCCTTCTCCTTCTCAAGTACATCAAGCGACTCGGTGATTTGAAGGACTTCAAGGAAACTCAGTTCGATCTCGCCGACATTCTTTACCGCGAAGGTTTCGCAAAAACCCGGAGAGAAGCTGAGGAGTCCGCGCTGACGGTCATGCGCGCGAAGTTCGGCGATGTGGACGTCGAAAAAGAAGGACGCGCGCTCTATGAAGATTATGTGCGCAAAGATCCACTGAGAGACTTGCGGAAGAATCTCAAAGTGGAGCTTGAGAAATTAAAAGATGAAGAGTCGTAACTCTATCTTGCGACCTTGACCGAAGCCTCAATTGAACTCCGTTCGCTTCGTCAGATAAAACGATGAGCGATGGATGTTTGCTTACCCGACTCCCAAGAGTTATTTTGGTTACTCCCTGAGGAGACGGATGGACGTCTTCTCTTTTGGACGACGGACCGAGATCCCCTCATGGATTCGCCGTTCGAAGTCGACGAGGTCTATAGCCTCCGCGCGGGCTCAGACCAGGTTTGGTTCAACGTCATCGATCAATTGGATCGATTCAAGAGAGCGTCTCTGATGTGTCGTTCGTCGCAAATCGGTCCAATGGCAGGTGCGATCGACGGCCATATCAAGGGGGATGCAAATCTCGCGAAAGCTTTGCTGAAGATTCTCGCGGTCGAGACGGGCTATGTGCAAAAGATCAAGGACGTGAGTTCCGGTATTCAACGAAGCATCATGCGTGAAGAAAATCGACAGGCAAACGCATGCCACACAAACGATAGAGGAGACGAGACGAGATGAGACGTGGATTTCTGATTGATATGGATGGAGTCTTGTACCGCGGCACTGAGCCTATTCCCGGCGCTGTTGAGGTGATCAAGGAGATGGTGAAGAATCAAGTGCCTTTCCTCTTTCTGACGAATAACAGTCAGCGCACGCGTCGAGATATCGTGACGAAGCTCCGTCGCATCGGATTCCCTGTGGAAGAAAAGCATGTCTTCACGAGCGCGTTGGCGACTGCGCAATTCGTCGCGCATCAAAAACCGAACGGAACCGCGTTCGTCATCGGCGAAGGAGGCCTCTTGACGGCGCTTCACCATCACTCGTTTTCGATCGTCGACAGCAATCCGGATTACGTGATCGTCGGTGAGGGACGCACGATGACCCTTGAAGTGATCGAATCGGCAGTCAAGATGATCATGAACGGCGCAAAGCTGATCGCAACCAATATGGATCCGAATTGTCCCACTCAAGACGGAATCCGCCCCGGGTGCGGCGCGATCGTTCGTATGCTTGAATCCGCCACGGGCCGCACGGCCTTCAGTGCCGGGAAGCCCAGTCCCGTCATGTTCCGGGCCGCGCGCAAGGAGCTCGATCTCAGAACTGAAGAAACCGTGATGATCGGGGACACGATGGAGACCGACATCTTAGGTGGCGTGCAAATGGGCTACAAGACGGTTCTCGTTCTCTCCGGAGGCACTCGGCAAGAAGACGTGGCGAATTTTCCTTATCAGCCCGATCTCGTCTTGCCTTCGATTGCGGATCTTCTGGACTCCAAGCTGTTTACCCCCGAGCCCCCGGCGAGCTTCGAGGACCGGGTCACGGTCCCCGCGAGCGCTCTCGTTTAAATTCCGTATTTCTCGCGGATGGCGGGGCTCAGCTCCGCCGTCCGAATCAGCGTTAGGAAATCGATGCAGTGAAATTCGCGATCGATCGCGGGTTCTCCGCAGAGCTTGGCGCCCATTCTTAGGTATGAGAGGAAGAGCGGCGGGATCGCGAGTCCCTCCGTATCCGGGGACTCGTTTTGCTCATCGAGGTACTTGAGGATGTGCGCGAGCTGCTTAACGCGATACTTTTTCGTCGGCTGCACGCCGTGTTCAAAGGTGATTTCACCGGAATGAATCAAACGCCGGGTCACGCGCGCGATTTCCATGGGCTCAATCGTTTTGATGCTGCTGCATCCGAAAAGAATTTCGGTCTTCGTCTGCCGAATATATTCGGCGATCCCCCTCCAAAGGAGCGCGATGACCGCACCCGTGCGGAATTCGCGATCGATGCACGCACGCCCGAGCTCGAGTTTCGTTCCCGGAAGTTTGATGATGTTCGCGATTTCGAATTCACCTTGCGAGTAAAAGGAATCCGAGAACAAACTCGAATTCAAACGGTAGGTCCCGATCGTCTTTCCCGTTCGCTTATCGACGATCATCAGGTGATCGCAGGTGAAATCGAGCCAGTCCACGTCGACCCCGATCTCCCTCGACTTGCGCATGTATTCTTTGTGAAAAACGTTGAAGCGCAGGCGGAGGCAGTCTTCCAGTTCGCTCCCGTTTTCCGCGGTTTTTACGAGGAACGAGCCCTTATCAAAAGCGAAGGCGACGTTTCCGGTGAAGTTGCGGACTTTGTAGTGATGAAGCTTTAGGCCTGAGTCCACTTTTTCGATCGCGGTACGGAAACTGCGGATCGCTTTTCTCGCTCCGTTCGTGCTGAAAGAGTGAAGAGTGTCGATCATGCCTGAGCCTCCTGCTGGTAAGACGTTGAAATGATTTTATGAGTCCATTTAGCAAGTGTCTCCTTACAATCCGCCTCGCGCGGAGTGATCGGGAGGTGAAAGTCGACCGTCGCCAAGACAGACTGAACGCTCATGAGCTTTAGGAAGTGCGGCAGAAAGCTCATGGCGCCATACCAGCAGACGAGATCACGATTCCGTTTGCCGAAGGGTTGGCCGTCGATGCGCACGTACTTGAGGGTCGCAGGAAGGATGCGTTTACCCGCACGACCTGCGGCGAGGAGAAGTGAGCGCTTAAAGGGCAAAACGCTCTCGCCATTCGAGCTCGTCCCCTCGGGGAAGAG
>SXSP01000027.1 GCA_005792225.1 Bdellovibrionales bacterium
CGCGGGCTCGTCCTTCAATACGACCTGACGATGGCTCAAGCTCGCCGGCGATCAAGCGGGCGAGGGTGGACTTTCCGACACCGTTGGAGCCCACGAGCCCGAACCGACCTTTACTAAAACTGAAATTGAGATCCTCAAAGAGGGGCAATCCCGCCCTCTCAAAGGAAAGAGAGTGAAGTCTCAGCATAAACGAAAACCTCGAATCAAAATGATTCGTCACCGAAGGTGACTGATTTAAGGGGAAATCCGAATGAAGAAGTGGATTTATTCGTTTACGCGCATAGGGGTTGGGTTCAGGGCCCAACACTTCTCATCTTAGGGGGCGGAGACGCCCGCGTCAATTGGGTCGAATTTTACCAGCGATTGCCTAGGCTTAGCTGGACAGTCACACAAATTATGTGTAATTCCCTCCGGCCTATGGAGCTTTAGATGCATGCGTGTCTGAATTGAGGTAGGTTTCTGCCGTGCCGAATATCAGTGTGTCGGATCGACTTCAACGTACGAAGAGCCAAGTTCTCGCACTCTGGGAGAACAAGGCCAGGGCCGAGGTTTGTTCGAAACCTGGCGGCCAGCTCGCGCTGAAAGCGGCCCTTCCAGGCTTGATCGACGACTTGGTCCACGCACTCCAGCTCGATCGTCCCGTCGTTCATTCGAAAATCGCAACATCGACGCAATTCTCGCTCAACCAAGTTTTGATCGAGCTTAAAATCTTTCGGAAGGCGATCGTCGCGGTTCTTTCGGAATCCGCGGGGCTTTCGGATTCCATTCTCGATTTGATTTTAGATTTTATCGACAACGCAAAAAATCAGGCCGCGGGAGAATTCGTGAACCTTCGCAAGGCGGCGGAGATCAGCCGCGAGCGGGTGATTCTCGAGAGTATTCATGAAGCGTTCTTCTCCGTCGATCGAAACTGGCGATTCACCTACTTGAACGCGCACGCGGAACGCCTCTTAAAGTTGAAGCGAGAAGATTTGATCGGGGTTTCGCTCTGGGAAATTTTTCCGGAGGCGCTCGGCACCAATTTCTCACGCAGCTATCATCACGCCATGGAGACCGGCGAAACCGTTCAGTTCGAAGAATTCTTTCTGCCGCTGAAGTCTTGGTACTTCGTGAAGGGTTATCCTTCGGCGCAGGGACTCTCGGTTTACTTCGAGAACATCACCGAGAAACGCGCTATCCAGCTCGCGATGCGCGAGAGCGAGGACCGCTACAAGGCCATCGTCGCAACCCTCCGCGAAGGTGTGATCGTGACGGATTCGCAAACCTCCGAGATTCTCGCGATCAATGAGAGCGGAAGAGAACTTTTGCGACTCGGTGAAGTTCGCGAACATCAGATTCATGGACCGGGAAATTGGATTCCGCTTCGTCCCGATGGTTCCATGATCGAGCGCCATGAATATCCATCGCGAATGGCCGCCATCACCGGCCGGCCTCAGAGAAACGTCGAAGTTTGTCTGAAGTTCGATGACGGCTCGATGAAATGGATTCTCGCGAATGCGGAGCCGATGTTCCGTGCGGGCGAAGCGAAGCCTTACGCGGTCGTGACGTCGTTCCTCGATATCAGCGAGAAAAAAACGTACGAGATTGAACGCGCGAGAATTCAAAAACAGATATCTCTTGAGCGCTCGAGCTTGAAGAAATTGATCATGCAAGCTCCGATCGCCATCTGTCGCCTTCATGGTCCTAACCACGTCTTTTCGCTCGTCAACCCTCTCTTCGAACAGTTTTTTACGGGAGAGCGGGAGTTGAAGGGTCACCCGGTCCGCGAAGCTCTGCCGGAGCTGGCGGGACAGGGATACTTTGAGCTCCTCGATGAAGTTTATAAAACGGGTCTGCCTCGTCGCGCGGACGAATCCCCGGTTCGACTCCGCCACTCTGATGGAAGCTGGCGCGATATCTCGGTCAATTTTGATTATCAGCCGCTCTTTGACGTGAACGATCAGGTTGAGGGAATTTTGGTCATCGCAGCCGACGTCACACCGCTGGTTCTTGCGCGTCAGGCGGCTGAGGCGGCGAACAGGATGAAAACGGCGTTTCTTGCGAACGTCAGCCACGAGCTCAGAACACCCCTCGGCGCGATTTTAGGTTTCACCGACATCTTGAAAGATCCGCGGCTGAACCTCGACGAACGTGCACGGTATCTCGATGTCATCGAGAGAAACGGGCGGGCGCTGACCAAGGTCATCGATGACGTGCTCGATATCTCCAAAGTCGAAGCCGGAAAGCTCGATATCGAGCTCATGAACTTCTCTTTCCCGGGTCTCTTAAGAGAAGTCTTCGCGCTCTTCAGAGATCAGGCGATGAACAAGGGTCTCGAACTCATTCTTCGCGATACGCAAAACCTTCCGTCGCAACTTATCTCCGATCCAACTCGATTAAGGCAGATCTTGATCAATTTGATCGGCAACGCGATTAAATTCACGGAGCAAGGGCGCGTCTCGGTGGAAGTCGAAACGAAACCGATGACGGAGTCTCGCGCGAGAATTTTCGTTCGCATTCGTGATACAGGAACGGGTCTGAGCCAAGAACAAGCCAATAAGCTCTTTGAACCCTTCGTTCAGGGAGATAACAGTACGACCCGCAAGTTCGGTGGAACGGGCCTGGGTCTCGCTCTCTCAAGACGTCTGGCGCGAGCCCTCGGGGGCGACGTCGTCGTCGAATCCTGCGAGGTCGGTAAGGGCTGCACGTTTCTTCTTTCGTTCGCGGCGGAGTTGGGAGACAGATTGGCGACTCGGCAGGATGTGTCCTCACAACGCCAACGTGCGAGTGCGGGGCGCCTCAACGGTGTACGTGTTTTGCTCGTCGAGGACTCTCCCGACAATCGTTTTCTCGTCAACCGGTACCTCACCCGAGAAGGCGCGAGAATCGACGAGGCGGTCAACGGGCAAGAGGGTCTCGAGAAAGCGCTCAAGAAAGAACATGACGTCGTACTCATGGATATTCAGATGCCCGTCTTGGACGGGTACGAGACGATCGCGAGGCTCCGGCGGGAGAATTACTTGGGACCCGTGATCGCCCTCACGGCTCACGCGATGAAGGAGGAGCGCGAGAAGGCGCTCCTGGCGGGCTTCAACGATCATCTTTCGAAACCGTTGAGCCCCCAAGATATGGTCGACAAAGTCGCCGAATACGCCAAACTCAACTTACATTGAGGGCCATCTCTCAGCTAAACGGGCCGCGAACAGGCGGTTGGTAGAGATCGCGGATCCACTGCATGACCAATGAGTGCTGGGATTCGTCGGGCTTCGCTTCGCGGCCGGCGATGGATTCCACATAAACAATGTTGGTGAGAATCGCGCGGAGACCGCGTTTGTACTTCTGATTATTGCCGAAGAACATTTGGTCTTGTTTGCGATCGAGGACGCGGCGGAAGAAGAAGAGACGACGATTTTCCCAGCTGTAAGGATCGAAGTTGACGTTGTGTTTCGCGTTGTAAGCCAAGATGTCGTAGTAGCTTTGGAACACGTAGCTCTGACCGCCGTTGTAAGCCGCGAGCGCCTTGCGCCAGTCATCGTGAGAGAGAGCATTCGCTTGATCCCAGCGGCCGACCTCGGGTTGCTTCTGCGTGTTCACCGCGGCGTATTTTGAGCGAAGAATTTGCAGCGCTTCGTTCAAATTCGCGATCGGATTTTCAAGACACTTCAGCGAGCCATCCTTCAGTTGCGCGACCGTCTTTGCTTTTCGCAGGGTCTCCATTTGCCAAGCGTTGCAGCGAAGAATCTGCGACGTATTGATGTTCACCTGAAACAGACCGACGTTGGCGGAAGGGTCGGGCTTGTTTTTGATGCCAGCGCAGCGGCCGTTTGTTTCCATGTGCATAATGCTCATGAGAATTTCGACGGGAACTTTTTGGCCAATCGCCGCCTGTGCGATCTCGCGTTTGAAGTCATTGAAATTTCCCGGGCAAGTTGAATTGTAATTGCGAGCGGCCGCCAAGGGATCTTGGCGGTTTTTGATGCTCGAGACGAACCCGGCATCCACTTTCTCGAGGTGCTTCTCGATAAAAGGTAAAAACGCGATCACGTTTGCGCCGACGGCGGCGGGCTTTCTGGTCGGAACGAGGGTCGAGAGGCCGGCCTTAGGAACCTTTGGTGGCGCCGATGTAGACATGAGCTGCTCTTGGCTCTGCGCCATTTCGGGATCCGCTTCGACCACCATCAAGGTACCGCGCACTCGCGAAAGAAAACGGATGGGGGCGTAGATCACCGATCCGACGGTCACGCCTTTTGAGTTCTTGGGCTCGACCACTTCGACGGGAAAGAAGAAATCGCGCTCGGTCTTGCCGCTCGCCGTTTGGTAGCTGCGCAATTCGCCCTTGGAGCTGAGCCAATCCGAAAGCGCGGCTTCGCTCGGGTTCGCCTCCAAGTTGTGCTTGGACGTGATCTGCGAAGGAATCCTGACGACCGCGCCCGGTGAAAGGTAACCGGATGCGAAGGAAACACTGCAGATCAAGATTGCGACGAGAAACGTTCCGATTCGAGACACTGCGAATTCCATCTGACCCCCCGGCCAATAGATCTACAGATGTCTATAAACAAATTCCGTACCCGCGGGTCTGGTTCGACGGCCAACAGGGAGGAGTTCAAATCGAAATCTAGGATGAAGCTCTCCACGTTTTAAACACTGTCGAGAAAAGAGTAGTCGGGGCCGCCAGGATTTCAATCCAGCCCTCGGGAAGCATACGCAGTCGATGTGGCTCATTCGTGAGCGAATCGATCGGAAGTGTCATTTCGGGAAGGTGAACGAAGCGCCCAAATTCGAGACTCATTTTCGTAGCGAGAAATTCGTAAAACTTTTCTGATGTCCAACGACGGTTGCCGAAATGTCTTTCGAAGTAGGGAGCGAAGATCGCCTGCGCGAAGGCGATGTAGCAGGCGAGATAGTCGCTCTGCGAGAACGCTCGCGTGGGAGTTGTCGTAACTTGGTAGCTTAAGTTCGAAGCCAGATCCTTCAGCCAGGATTCCTGAAGCACGGCAGGAACCGGATGGGCGGCGAAGAGCTCCTGAAAGCTCTTAAGCGCCAGACGGTAAGCATTTCTCGCTTCGACTCTACCGGGTTCCTCGCTGATCTGCAGGACTTCGAAGCCGTATTCACGGTCTGGATAGCGTGCGCTCCAGTTTTCCAGCGATTTATCCACAATCTCTCTGAGGTCGACGGCGCTCATCGCGCGACTGAAGTCGATGCGCTCTTCGTAATGGGCGTAGTCAAATTCCGCGGCGGGGCTTTGAATGAGGGCCTGGCGAAACAAGAACTCAAGACGTTGGTAGACGTCGATGGGGATCTCAAGTTCCGCGAGGAGATCCTTGAAGTCTTGTCGAATGTGATTCGTCTCA
>SXSP01000241.1 GCA_005792225.1 Bdellovibrionales bacterium
GCCGTTTGTTTGGTCGTGCGCGCTTTCGCTCCCCGCCTGAGCCACTCGGTTTCGCGGCCTAAGGTGTTCTGCAAGACCATCTCGCGTCGCGCCTGCTGGTGCATGAGATTTTCTTTAGCCTCGAGGAAATCCGCGTAACTTCCCTTCACGACGAGAAGACCGTCTGGATTTCTTTTGTCGAGGTCAAAGATGCGGTTTGCGATCCGCTGGAGGAACATCCGGTCGTGCGTAATCGTGAGCGTCGCAAACGGAGCTGTTTGCAGAAAATCCTCTAGCCACAGGATACTTTCTAAATCCAGATGGTTGGTCGGCTCATCGAGGAGAAAAAGATCGGGCTCACGCACGAGCTCGCGTGCGAGCGCCACTCGCTTCTTCCATCCACCGGAGAGATCATCGACCCGCGCTTCGCCGTCCAAAGTCAGACGTGCGAGCCACTCGTGAACGTTCGCGAATTTTTCGGGATCTTCAATACCCTCGGAGAGCGCGTCGAAGACGTTAACACCCGGGGTGAACTCCGGCGACTGCGCGAGGTATCCGACACGCAAACCACGACTTCTCGCGATTTCGCCCGAGTCGTAGTCGGTAAGGCCGGCGATGATTTTCAAAAGTGTCGACTTACCGGCACCATTGGGGCCGATGAGTCCGATGCGGTCACCCGTTTCGACGCCGAAACTGAGTGAGCGGAAGAGTGTCTGCGATCCGAAGGACTTCTCTAGGTTTTGCGCGCTGAGCAGGATGGCCATGGCTCATTCATCCCCGACTCCCTGGGCCGCGGCAACTGATTTCGCCACCTGATCAAAATACTTGCGAAACGGTGTCCCCTTCGGAAGCCAGCGCTCCACCGTCTCGCGTGCCGCATCCTCGTCGAGGGCGAGACCCTCATTCCAGAGGTCCTCAAAGAGAACTTGCGAGCTTCCGACCGCGAGCGACGGGAACGCGCCTTCATCCACTTCACCGAAGCCGACAATGAGTCCGCGCGCCCAGAGTTCTTTCAGGGACGACATATAGATTTTCTCAAGCTCACGTCCCTGCAGGCCCGTCAGCTTCTTCAAAGCCTTCGTCGAAAGCGGCGAATCCTCCTGGAGGAGATCGAGAATCTCGCGCGCCTGAAAACTCAGCGGAGCCTCGGGCACCGCCAGTAGTCGCACCATCGCCCGAAAGAGCTCGAAGGAGATGAGTGTCGCGCGTCCACGAAACCACTTCGTGTAAACAACTTTACCGGAAGTCGAGAGCCTCTCACGTAAATGCCAGAGTTGCGAGACCCGTTCGTCCCCATCTTGATCCCACTCCCAGCGCATCGGTGTTCGCGGGTAGAACGCGGTCCAGAGCGACGCCGGGTCTTTTTTATTGTTGATGGGATACACGAGGAGCATTCCACGTTGGTTGACTTTTGTGATGGCTGAGCGCAAATCCATGATCGCATCCTAACATAGAATGAGCCACGAAACAGGGCGGTGCCGATGCGCTTCATCCTCGAAGACAAACTTGTTCCATGCGAGCCCCCTCTATGGGCTTTCGGTGGTCATGCCCAAACCATCTTCGGTCACCTCCTTCCCTCACCGACGATCCAGGAAACCGACGAGACCATCGCGGTTCAACTTGAAGATGGCGACCGTCTCGTCGCGCACCATTTTCCGGGTCCTTCGGGTACGGTCGTTTACCTCTTTCACGGGCTCGGAGGCGAGAGTCATCGCTCGTACATGCAGCGAACGGCACTTCTCGCGCGCAAGATGGGCCACGCCGTCTTCCTCGTGAACCACCGCGGTTGCGGTCACGGGCGCGGCCTCGCGCGCGCGCCTTATCACTCGGGTCGCTCCGAAGATCTCTCCGCCGTCATCCAGGAAGGAAGACGCCGGTATCCGCAAGCTAAACACCTCGCGATCGGGTTCTCCTTGAGTGCGAATGCGCTGCTCCTCTTAGCCGCAGGAATCCGCGCTAAAACGCAACCCGATGCCGCGATCGCCGTCAATGCTCCGATCAATCTCGCGCGCGCTTCCGAACTCCTCGTTCGGGGTTTAAACCGTGTTTACGATTTCAAATTCATGGAGGATATGCGGGATGCGGTTGCCTCCCGCCGCGACGCCGGTCACGTCGTGCCCGAAATGAAATTGCGGCGCTTCGCTACATTGCGCGAATTCGACAACCTCTATACGGCGCCTGAGGGCGGATTCAACAACCGCGAGCACTATTACGAATCCTGTTCGGCAAAACTCTATCTCAAGAATATCTCAATACCGACTGTCATACTGACCGCGGCTGACGACCCCTTCGTCGACGTCGCTGATTATCGCGCGGCGCAGGTGTCTTCCCTCGTTCACCTTCACATTGAAAAACACGGTGGGCACATGGGATACCTCACCCGAAAAAAAACTCCGCTCGGGACTTACCGGTGGCTCGATTACGCCTTAAACACGTTCATGAAAGCCTTAAAACCATAACCCTTCTGGCGCAAACGGCGTGATCGCGAAAACTTCGCAATCTCTCGATGATCTCCACACAAGCCAAGGCTTTCGCACCGGTAAATTGACGTCGGAGTAAAGAGGTCAAAAATGGCACTTCGTGAATTGACGACCAAGGATGGTACGAACGACACCCCCGGGCACCTGGAGGTGAACGAACTCTTCGCCGAAGAGGTCGGCCTCCGCTACGTGAGTGATCTACAGCCCGGCTTCACGCGCCGAAAATCCGGCAAGGGTTTCTGCTACTTCGACTACCAAAACAATCGCGTCACCCACGATGGAACTCTTCACCGAATTCGGCGTCTCGTTCTGCCGCCAGCGTGGCAAAATGTTTGGATCTGCCGCTTCGGAAACGGCCACCTTCAAGCGACGGGTCGCGACCTTCGCCAGCGTAAGCAGTACCGCTACCACGAGAAATGGTGCAAGGAGCGTAACGAAAACAAATTCGGTAAGCTTCTTCTTTTCGGAGAGACTCTTCCCAAAATACGCGCGCAACTCGAACGGGATCTCGCGCTCGATGATCTCTCGCGTGATCACGTTCTCGCAGCTGTCGTTAGGATCATGGAAGAAACGATGATCCGAATCGGAAACGACTTGTACGCGGAAGAAAACGATTCTTATGGCCTCACCACGATTCGGAACCACCACGCGAAGGTGACAGGAAAAGACGTCCTCTTTAAATTTAAAGGAAAAAGCGGCGTGCTTCACGAAACTGGGCTCAGCGATAAACGCTTAAGCCGGGTGATCAAGCGCTGCCAGGAACTTCCGGGCCAAGAGCTCTTCGCCTACGAAGAAGAAGACGGCACCGTTCGCGACGTCGAATCCGGCGACGTGAATATGTACTTAAAGGAGATATCCGGAATCTGCGTCACCGCAAAGGATTTCCGAACTTGGGGTGCGACCGTGCATGCGGCCGATGTTCTCTTCGCCCTCGGGCCCGCGCCGACGACGACGAAGGCCGAACGCAAGCGCCGAGACGTGTACGCGATCAAAGAAGCCGCGGCTTATCTCGGAAACACGACGGCCGTCTGCAAAAAGTATTACGTGCATCCGGCAATCTTGGCCGCTGACGAGGACGGTCTCCTCTTTGATGCATTTAAGCGGGTGAGAGGATCGTCGAGACTCGACCGCGCCGAAGCGGCCGTACTCGAGATCCTCAAAAAATCCTAACGGAACGAAACCTCACTCACTCGATCCCAATCATAGGCTCGTTGAATCTCGCGCCAACCGATGAGGCGAACGCCTTCTTCGGCCAGGATGCGGGCGATTTCTGGGTCCACGAGAAGCCGAGCTTCATGATCGCGCACCCAAAGCCCCGATCCTTCAACCAAGATCTGGCGCATGAACTCATCATCGGCGTAAGCGGGATGAAGAACGACTTCCGTGACGCCGGGTTTGAGGTTGCGGATCATGTTAATGTATTTTTGTTTACGCACCTCGTAGCCCTCATCCTTTGCCGGGAAGGGGAAGATGTAGAAATCATCGAGGAGGAGAAAACCCGCGGCCTCAATCTGGTCGAGAAGCGGCTTGACGTAAAACTGCGCTACACCCGAGAGCGGCCCCAAGAAATTCGCGATTCCCTCCGACCACCGGGGAACCATCGGCGCAAGCCGGTATTTGCGCGCAAGATTCAGGTAGCTCTCAAGCCAGCTCGGTTTAAAAAAAGCGGTCCCCATGTGCGTGTCAAGATGCGTGGGTCGGATGCCCATCGCCATGGCCGTCTGGATCTGCGCCTCGGTTTCGATCGCGATTTGTTTGGGATTCCCCCATAAAAAAAGGCCGAACGGGTTGCGTGCGAGGTTTCCTTTGGCGTCGACCAACGAGGGAATCAGTTTTGGATCAGCGGCCGGCTTCCACACGCGCGAATCTTCGATCGTCATTGTGACATGAATGCCGAGATCAAGGCCCGCGAGATCACCGAGGAGTTCGGGAACCGAGGCAACCGAAGGCCCCGGAGTCATCACACTCCCCGACATGGCAACACCGTGATCGAGCGCGTGGCGGGCCGCGAGGTTCGCCGAACGAACCGAACCCAAATCCTCGAGATGACCGATGAGGAGCTTCGCCTCCGGTCCGTAGCCCAACTTCTGGGCAAGATTTCTGACGGCCACGTTTTGGGCCTTGGCGGGAGCCGCGGTCAGAGTCATCCAGAAGAGCACCGAAATGAGTGTTTTCATAGCAACCCAGTACTGGAGCCTTCGCTCCTAGTCAAAATCATTGTCTCAGGGTGAGACGAACTCCCCTTCCCCCTCGTTTCCCACGGCTAAGTCCCCTTAAACTGGAGGCAACGGGAGAAACCGAATATGAAAATTAGACCCTTTCTCGCGCTGATCTGCGGCTTGACCTTCATAATGACGCTTGTCCTGAAGGCGGAGGCTCAGAAGTTGGATCAAGCGTCCGAGGATGCTTTGAAAGACACAAAGAAGCTTCTCACGACTCCCGCGGAGCGCGCGAAAGCGATCAAGGGAAA
>SXSP01000242.1 GCA_005792225.1 Bdellovibrionales bacterium
GAGTCTTGCGTTCAACCTGGATCGTCCGATGTTCCAAGATATTGAACTCAGGCGCGCCATGGGTGAGCTTGTCGACCGCGATATGATCACGAAAAGATTCTTCCACGGCTTCATGATCCCGGCCGCAGGGCCTTGGTACGTGCAGAGCGAATATGCGGATACGAGCCTTCCGCCGCAAGAGTTTAATCCGCGTCAAGCACTCGAGCGCTTGCGCGCGCGCGGCTGGCGGGATACCAACTCGAATCTTGTCCTCGATCTCGCGGGTCGTGAGCTCAAATTCACCGTTCTCACTTTCAATGCCGACGACCTTCGCTACCTCACCGTCATCCGTGAGGACGCAAGACAAATCGGTGTGAATATCCAATTGAAACTCGTCAGCGAAACCGTGTTCAACGAGGCGATGCGAACCGGCGAATTCGATGCCGCGATCGTGAGTCGAGGCGCCGCGTGGGTCGAATTTGATCCGAAAGTCTCTTGGCACTCAACGAGCCTTCCTCTCTTCGGCTACAATTTCGGCAGGTACCGGAACCCTCACGTCGATACCCTCGTTGAGCAGGCAGTAGTGGAACCAAATTTCGAAAAGCGCGTGCCGCTGATGCGCGAGCTGTACCGCACTTTGGTCAACGACGCGCCCGAGATCTTCCTCTTCGCCGAACGCGATTCCTTCTACGCGGTCAACAAGAGGGTGATGAGACCCAAACCGACTCTGCGCTTCGACATTGGTTCCGCCTACTGGTCGGTGGGGAGCCCTCGGTGACTCAATATATTCTTCGTCGTTTGCTCCTCATGGTGCCGACTCTCTTTGGCATCACTCTCGCAACATTTCTTTTGATCAATCTCGTGCCCGGTGGCTTTCTCGACCGCAAGCTTCAATCTCAAGGGCGTCCCCAGGCGGCCATGACTCAAGAAGTTGTCGATGCGATGAAGAAGCAATACGGTTTGGATAAACCGCTCCTTGAGCGATACTGGATTTGGACCAAGCGACTGGTCCGCTTCGATTTCGGAAAGAGTTTCGACTACAACCGACCGGTTCTCGACGTCATCAAATCGCGTTTTCCCGTGTCGCTTCAGTTCGGCATTCTCTCGTTTATCTTGACGTACCTGATCGCGGTTTCCATCGGCCTCGTGATGGCGAAATACCAAGGGCAGTGGGCGGATCGAACATTGAGCTTGGGACTTCTGGCGACTTCGGCCTTGCCTCCGTTCACTGCAGGTCTTCTCCTTTTAGTTTTTTTCGCCGGGGGCCAGTTCTTCGATTGGTTTCCGATCGGCTTTCTTCAAAGCGAAAATTACGCCGAACTTTCGTTTCTAGGTAAAATCGCCGACCGAATTCATCACTTCGTCTTGCCTCTCATCGCATATTTGATGGGATCTTTTTCCGCGCTCGCGTACTTAACGCGCAACTCGGTCCTCGGTGAGATGAAAAAAGATTATATCCGTACGGCCCGTGGCTTTGGTTTTGCCGAGAGCGATCTCTTTTATCGTCACGCGTTTCGGAACGCCCTCATTCCCGTTCTCACCGGAGTGGGGGCCTTCGTCGGAGTTTTCCTGGGTGGATCACTCCTCATCGAAAACATTTTTCAGCTCAACGGAATCGGCAGACTCGGCTATCAGTCTCTTCTCACGCGCGATTACAACATGATCATGGCCCTGACATTCCTGCAGAGTCTGGCGGTCCTTGTCGGCAATCTCGTCGGTGATTTGATTTACCTCGCGGTGGATCCCAGGATCGCCTATGAGTAAGCGGTTCATTGCGGCCTACGCCGTGTTTTTCACGATTGTTTTGGCGGCGCTGACGGCCGACATTTGGTCGAATGGATCACCCCTCATTCTGAAGTATCGGGGCGAGATTTATTTTCCTGCACTCCGGGAGGTTCCCGCTTCGGCCTTCGGAATTCGCGATCGGCTCTTGGTTGACTACAAGGCACTGAGGCTCTCGCCGGAGGACTGGGCCATCTGGGCGCCGAATCGGTGGTCGCCCAACGAAATGAACCGAGCCGGGGAGTCTTATCCGCTCAAACCGTCCAGGGTCAATTGGCTCGGAACGGATGATCGAGGCCGAGATGTTTTAGCGCGTCTCCTCTACGGAGCTCGTCTGACTCTTCTCTTCGCTACGGCCGTCTGGATTCTCTCGACCGCGATCGCGATTGTCGTCGGCGCCGTGGCGGGATTCTTAGGTGGTTGGGTCGATCTCCTTTCTCAGAGGATCATCGAGATTTTCTCAACCATCCCGCAGCTCTTCATTTTGATTTTCCTCGTCACGATTTTCGAACCTTCCATGAACGTTCTGATCACGGTCAACGTTGTTTTCGGGTGGATCGGGATCAGCTACTACATCCGCGCGGAAGCCCTCCGTATCCGTCAACTCGAGTACGTTGAAGCCGCTCGCAGCTTCGGTGCGTCGCCGGTGAGGATCCTCTTTCGCCATGTCATTCCGAATTCGCTCGGTCCCGCGTTGACTCTTTCGCCCTTCATTCTCATCGGGAACGTAACGGCCCTCACCGCGCTCGACTTCATGGGGCTGGGGCTTCCGCCACCGACACCGAGCTGGGGGGAACTTCTCGGGCAAGGGCAAACTTATTTCAGCAGTGCTTGGTGGCTTGCGTTTTTCCCGACGGCGGTTCTCTTCGTTCTCTTGATGAGCGTCGCACTCATCGGCGAACATTTGCGCCTTCGCTACGAGCGGCCGCATCGGCCATCAGGCTTCTACGAGCGGATGGTGGGAAACATCCGTAAAATGATCGATCGAATCTTCATCCGGCGCGTTCAGACTGTCGGCCCAAAGCTTCGCGTAAACTCCGCCGGGAATATTCACTAGCTCATCGTGGGTTCCGCGCTCGATGATCGATCCCTTGGCGAGCACGAGAATCAAATCGGCCGCGTGCGCGGTGCGAAGACCATGCGTAACTATGAAAGTCGTTCTGTTGGCGCGGAGCCGCCGAAGCGAAGCGCGCACCTGATCGTCCATATCGGGATCGAGGGAACTTGTCGCCTCATCGAGCAGCAGGATGCGGGGATTCCTGAGGAGCGCGCGCGCAAAACAAACGAGCTGCCGTTCACCGAGCGAGAGGGCGGCTCCTCCTTCGCCGACTTCGGTGTCGTAGCCGTCTTTCAAGGCCAAGATCCTCTCGTGGCACCCGAGCGCGCGGGTGGCCAGATAAATTTCATCGAGAGAGATGCCCGGGTTATCGTAACGTAAGTTTTCGCTCACCGTTCCGCTAAACAGAAAATTCGCCTGGGTGACCATGGCCACTTGTCGGCTATAGGACGCGAGAGTGACTTGACTCAAATCGTAATCATCGATCAAAACGCGGCCCCGGTCGGGTCGGAAAAATCTTGCGAGCAGCGACACGAGGGTCGACTTGCCCGAGCCGGTGCCGCCGACGAGTGCCACGGTCATTCCTTGATAAACCTCGAAACTCAAGTTCTTTAAGACCGGGGACTCGGGTCGATAGCCGAACGTAATGTCATCAAAACAAATGTCTCCCCGAATGGGGGGAAGATCCACGGCGCCGGGCGCGTCTTCAATCTCGACCGGTGCATCGAGCAAATTGAAAATTCGCGCCGCGCCCGATTTCGCGATCGCGGCGTCATTCAGAATCGCCGTCAGACTTAACGCCGGAGTCATCAGGGCTTCCCAGTAGAGGAGGGCCGAGACGAGAGATCCCGTTGAGATTTGTCCATCGACGACCCGATAGCCCCCGAGGAGGAGAATCAAAGCCCGGCCCACAAAGCGGAGCGACTGTAAGAGAGGCTCATAGATCGCATGCTCACGAGCCTCTTTTTCATTAAGTCGAATCGCCGTTTCTTGGAGTTCGTCGAACCTCGCAAGGTTCAGGTCCTGTCGGTTAAAGGCCGAGACGACTCTGACACCTGAGATATTCTCCGACTGATTCGTTCCCAACCGCGCGTTCTCGGCGCGAATTCTCTCCCAGACATTCTCCAGCCGGCGACCGTAAGTGATGTTCACGAAAACCATCACGGGGAGGAGAATGAGGATCGCCAGAAAAATGACGGGATCGAGCGTGAAGATCATGATCGCCGAAACAACGATCAAGATGGAATTGGTGACGAGACTATTAAGACCCCAAGTGAGGACGTTTCGGATGGCCTCGAGATCACTCCCGAAGACCATGAAGAGTCTCCCGATTTGCGTGGAACCAAAATAGCGGACCGAGAGTTGTTGCATGTGACTGAAAGCTCGCTCGCGAAGGCGCGCGATCGTGCGTTCGCCGGCCGTGTTCCCCAACCACTGCTGAAGACCGTGAAGGAGTTGGGCCGAGATCGCGACGATCGCCCAAAAGCCGAGAGTTCGTTCGAGCTCACCCCCTCCGAATTGCCCACGCGTTAAGAGGTCAACGCAGTGACCGATGAGCCGCGGGGGCAGAAGATCAAGTCCCGCAAGAACGACTCCGAGCGCGCAGACGACCAAGAAGGACCGAGCATCTTGGCGCGCGAAATGGCTCAATCTTAATAAGGGATTTTTGCGCGCGGATCTCACGTTGACCCCAGTCTCACGCAGTCATCCGCTAAATCGAGCGTGCTTGAGCGATGAGCGATGATCAACACCGTGCGCCCTTCGAGCAGCGGCCGCAATTGGCTTCTCACCCGGTTCTCCGTCGAAGCATCAAGGGCCGAGAGGGCGTCGTCCAAAATCAAGATTTCGGGGTCATAGACGAGCGCGC
>SXSP01000243.1 GCA_005792225.1 Bdellovibrionales bacterium
CGCGAGAATATCTTTCGCCATATCGAGAAGGGCGATGATCCCGTGGTCGCGGCGTACACCGGAACGGCTGAGGTTCGTCTCGCCGTCGTCGCCACGACACTCGTTGTAATCTCGGTCTTTGCACCGGTCGCGTTCATGGGCGGGATCATCGGGCAGTTCATGCGGCAATTCGGTCTGACGATCTGTTTTGCGATGGCGATCTCTCTCTTTGACGCGCTTACGGTCGCCCCGATGCTCTCGGCCTACTTCGCGGGAAATCGAAACGCCGACCACCCGTGGGAGAATCGCAAGTCTTTTTGGGGCCGCTCGATGGGACGCATCCTCTATTTCTTCGATCGCTTTCAAACTTCGCTTGAGACCAAGTATGAGCGATTCATTCGTCTGACCCTTCGCCGGCCCATGACCACTCTCGGAATCAGCGTTGCCGTCTCGATTTTGGCGACCATCACGATTCTTGCGGTCCCAAAGGTCTTCTTACCCGAACAAGATTCGGGAGAGTTCACGGTGACGATGGAACTTCCACCGGGCGCTAACCTTGATGCGATGACGGCGGTCGCGACTCACGTGGACGGAATCGTGCGGTCAAATCGTGAGGTCGAAGTGACGACATTGACCGTCGGCGGTCAGTTCGGAGAGTCCAACGAAGCCAGTATTTACGTGCGGCTGACTCCTTTTGCAGACCGCAGTGTCTCGACCACGGAGCTGAAAGATCGGTTGCGTCGGCAACTCGCCGACGTGAAGAGCGGAAATCCAACCGTTCGCGCGTTTGATCCCTTCGGCGGCGGGCAAGATTATCCCATCATGATGAACCTCATCGGCGACAACCAAGAGGAGATTCAGAAATACGCGGATCGCCTGGTCGCGATCATGCAGGGGGATCCGCGGCTTCGCGATGTCGACACGAGCTACCGGCCCGGTAAGCCTGAATTTCAGATTCGTCCAAACCCGAGCATGATGCAGGTTCTCGGCGTCAACACGCGAACGATCGGAAATGAGCTTCATGCCCAAGTTCAGGGCGTGACACCCGCGAAATTTCGCGAGGGCGGCTTTGAATATGACGTACGTGTCAGACTCCAGCCGGATCAACGGGATTTGTTTAAATCGTTTGAGTCCATCCTGGTGCCGAACGTGAACATGCGTTTGATTAAACTCGCGAACGTCGCGGCCCCGGTGCAGACTCAAGGCCCCGCGGTGGTGCAGAGGCAAGACCGCGGTCGCTATGTTCAGATCATGGCGGACCTCATGCCGGGTGCGAGTCAGGCCGCGGTTTTGAACGATATCGAAAAAACCTTGCGCGATGATCTGAAGATTCCTCCGACGATGCGCCACACGTTCGTCGGTGCTTCGGAAAACTTCAGAGACATGGGCCGCCAGATGACGATCGCGTTTGCCCTCGGTGCGGTCTTCATCTTCCTCGTGCTGGCTTCGCTGTATGAATCGTTCGTGACGCCGTTTACGATCATGCTCGCGCTTCCGATGGCCGTCTGCGGAGCGTTTCTCGCCCTCTTTGTCGCGAACGAGTACCTCAGCCTCTTCTCGATGTTGGGTTTGGTGATGCTCCTAGGTGTCGCGAGTAAGAACTCGATTCTCCTTGTTGATTACGCAAGGCAGTTGATGATCGAGGAAAATTGCACGCGTGAAGATGCCGTGACGCGCGCGGGTCGGGTGCGGCTCAGACCGATCTTGATGACATCAATGGCCCTCATCGCCGGCACGGTGCCCGTTGCGCTCGGCCTCAATGAAGCATCGAAGGCGCGAACATCGATGGGATGGGCAATCATCGGCGGCATGATTTCGTCGACGATTCTTTCGCTCGTTGTGATTCCGGTCGCCTTCATTTACATCGATCGGTTTCGCGAATGGTCTTGTCGCCGGCTCGCAAGGTTGACCGGTGGTCGTGAGGCGCCGCTCCCCCGTATGCCTCTACCGGCGACGCAGCTTGCGCACGAAATGGCTCGCTTCGTCGATCCCCGTTACGATCGCGAAGAGCCCGTACAGCCCCCCAAAAAGGGTCAGGACCAGAACCGGCGTAAGATCATAAGACCCGAGCCGAATGCTGAGGTTTGAGGGAACGAGCACGAGACGATCGAACAGAAGTGCTAGGCTTCCCGCCAAGGCGGCCGAGCCCCAAACCTTAAGTCGGAATGAGACGGGGAGAGTGGTTGAACCGATCCTCTCGCTCATCTTCCATTTCAAGAGGGCAAACTCGAGACACCCCGCGAGACTCGAGGCGATCGTGAGGCCGACGGCACCGATACTGATCTCGATCAGCGGGAGCGAGGGTAATCTTAAACCCGGAACCGTCGCGAAAAACGCCGCGACCGTTGGCCGCAGTAGAAACGCAAACGTGAGACCGAGCGCGATCGTGACCACCACGCGCAAGATCGCAAAGCGGAGCGGAGTCCGCGTGTCGCCGAGAGCGTAAAACGCCGAGGAATAAAGGCGACCCCACGTCGCCGCGAGCAAACCCAAAACCGAGCCCATGAGAACGTACCAAACAAAGAGCGTATCCTCGGGCCCGAACTGACCCGTTTGGTAGAGAGCCGAGACCACTGCTCGACCGAGAAGAAGAAACCCGACCGCTGACGGCACGACGAAGAAGGCGATTTTTCTTAAACCATTTTGGATTCGCGCGCGGAGTTTGTCTTTCGCTTCCATTGTTGCTCCGCCGGCCACCGACATCTCCGGGAGTTCGGCCGCCGCGACCGCCATCCCGAAGAGGCTGATCGGAAGCAGATAAATTGTCTGCGCGTAGGCGAGTGACGAGACTGCCGCAGCTCCGAGAAAGCTCGCGATCATCCCGTCGATGTAAGCACTGATCTGAACCACACCGCGACTGATGAAGACGGGACCGAGATTTCGAAAGACCTCGCGCACGTGCGGAAGCTTGAGGTCGGCCTTGTTGACCCCAAATCGAACCCTTCCGGCGTACTTATAAACAAAAGGAAGTTGAATCCCGAGTTGCAGAGCGGATCCCACGACCGATCCCCAAGCCAGATAGAGCGCGAGCCGTGTTTGGCCCGCCCCTCCGCCGAAGACGAGAAGAGTCGCGATCATCGCCGCATTCCAGAGTACGGGTGCGAAGTAGGAGAGAAAGAATTTACGATGACTATTCAAGATGCCGAGGCACCAAGCGGAAATAACGAGAAGTCCCACACCAGGGAAGAGGATTTGGACGAGCTCGATCGTCAATTCCCGGAGCTCGCCCTTAAAACCCGGAGCCACGAGATCGACAATCGACGGAGTCAAGAGGATCCCGATCAACACGAGAACGCTCACCCCGAGGGCAAGGCAGGTGCCGACGACTCCCGCCATCTTGCGCGAAGTCTCCTCATCCATTTCGGCCCGCAGCCTTGAGTAAACAGGAATAAATGAGGCCGAGAGAACTCCTTCGCCAAAGAGGTTTTGCAGGAAGTTAGGAATTCGAAGCGCAGCCTTAAAGGCGCCGGCAGCATCGGAGTTTCCGAGGTAATGCGCGAAGACCCGCTCGCGAATGAGCCCCGCGATTCGGCTGAGCAGAATTCCGAGGGCGACGAAGAAGGCGGCTCCCGTGGAGCGCGTTTTATTTGCTTTCATTCGTCTCATTAAATCGAAAGTTCCCGAAACTGTCGAACTCCTTACACTTCGAAGTTCGACAGTTTTTCGGTGATTCGCGAATTTTCGAAATACCGTCATCTCCCTCGACAGTTCAAAGGTCGAAGTTGATTCGGAGCGGCAAAATAGATTTCAGAATCCGGAAGCTTCGTTCAGCATGGAATCGAGTTCTCGGAGGGGTGCATGATTTTCGGTAAGCTGGTTCTCGCTTTAACCATGTCGGTCGCGGTTCTCGCGGCCTGCTCAAGACAGTCGGGTGGGTCGGCTGACGCGAGCTCGGTGCAAGCGATCGGTGCGACTTCATATAAAGTCGCGGGACCCAAGATCAACGCGCAACAAGTCGGAATGGTGAATAATGATATTCCGTTCGCGCTGAACATTCCGGCAGGCGCGAGCGTCGCCTCGGCTCAGTGGAGCTTCGGTGACGGCACGGCGGTGGTGAACGGCGTGGGGCCGCTCAATCACCGTTATTCGCGGGCCGGTATCTATCAGGTTCAAGTCTCGGTTTTGGATGCGAATCAAAATGAGATGGTCGTGAACCACACGTTAAACGTGGTGGGATTCATGGACGGGATGACTTGTCTCCCGGAGCTTCTGCTCATCACGCCGGAAGTTGCGACCGTGGGAGTGCCGGTTGATCTGCGCGTGAACGTTCCGGGTTGTTTATCCCGCACGATCAGCTCGATTCAATGGAACTACGGCGACAACTCAGCCAATGGTGCGGGTGCGAACGTTCAACACAAATACAACTCTTCCGGTCAGGTTGTGGTGACGGTCCAGATTATGACGCCGTCGTCACCGAATCGCGCTTGGGTGACACTTTCACAAGTGATCGATGTGGTGCCGGCCCCGACGCCGACTCCGACTCCCGTGCCCTCGGCGACGCCGTCGAGCACGCCAGTTCCGGCGATCTGCGAAGTCGGCGCGACTCGTGAGACAGTTGGTGCCAATTACACAAGAGACGTCGCGTGCGGAAGGGACGGTAAAAAATCCGTCGTCTACCGCGATCGGATCGCTGAAGTTTGCCAATTCCGTGGCGAAGCCGCGCAGTGGGTTCAATCTTCAAGCTCTCCGGAAGTTGTGAGCGAGGGCGCATGCCTGGGTCAATCTTGCCAATTGCCCGATGGAAGTTCGCTCGTCGATGGCGGATCCAAGATCCTCTATTCGACGCAAACTCCGACGGGATCTTGCGATACGGTCGCGCAGTCGCGTGTCTGCTCGAATGGTGTTCTCGGCGGATCAACGACTCAAATTCACGCCGTCTGCCGCAACGGTTGCGGTGATTTCGGGGCCGACGGCTCGGTGAAAATCGGGGTTGTGGTCGGTGACTCAAGAGTGGCGCTCGCCTGCGCGTTCGGTGAAGAAGCCTACAGCGTTTATAACCAGATCGCCGATCAGACATGTCAAAGCGGCGTCGTCGTGACTTCGAACCAACGTCAAGGCGCTCTTAAGTCCGAAGGGGCTTGTCCCACGTACGCTTGGGTTCCGAGCGAAAATTGGACAGCTTGCTCGGCGAACTGCGGCGGAAGTCAGGCGAGAATCTTTGATTGCCGCGACTCGAAGGGTTCGCCCGCTCCGAGCGAGCGTTGCGGAGCGATGCAACCGAATGAAACCCGCATCTGCGATGGAAATCCCGAAGCGGTTCGTCGCTCTGAATCGTCAACCGTTCAGGAGAGCGCCGGCGGAACGCACCTTTGCCCCGCAGACCAAATCGGCGTGACGATCTCAAAGCGCGATGTGACGACGACAACGATCTACGCGTGCATCGATCACCAAGTGCAGCAGGAGAGTCAGAACGTTTCGCATGGTGAGTGGGTTTCAGAGAGTTACTGCCGCGACTATACGGCCTACCGTTGCTCGCAAGATAGTTTGACCAACAACGAAGCAAAGGGCCGCTTTCAGTGGATGATCAAGTGCCAGGACAATTCACCCGTCATCAAGGAGTTCCTCACGCAATTCGCGGGCGTTACGCTCAAAGGTCCCGCAAAAGACAACTTCGTCGCGAAGATTGATGGTAAGTCGCGCATTCTCTATCCGACGTTCATGAATGCCGCGACCAATCCCGAGAAGGTCTGGAAAGCTCCGAAAGCCGAGAGCGCAAGCTGTGATGTTCCTCCGATGGCTTACGTCGCGGGTGTGTGCGTGTCGTCCTGTGCGACTCCCGATCAAGAGCTCCTCGCCCAGGCTGAAGCGAACATGAAACTGCGTTACGTCTCGTTCATCGAAGCGCTCACGCAGAAGTATAAGTTTGCCGCGACTCTCTCGGGTGGATCGATGTCGAGTCGCAAGACCGACCGCACGGCCGTCGATAGCTGGGTCACCGAGATGGTAGACAGCGAACATGATATTCGAGTCTTCACGATGGAGTCGGGACGATCACTTCGCCTCACGATGAACCATCCGGTGGTGACCGCGCAGGGTTCGATCAAGCTCGCGCAAGATTTCCGCGTTGGTGAGAGTCTCGTTCAGCTCGGAGGCGAGCTCGACGAGATCGTTTCGATCAACGACGTGAAGTACGTCGGTAAGGTCTACAACCTCTTCGTGAAATCGGCCGACCCGCTCAAGAACATCGTCGTGACGAACGGCTACTTAAACGGAACAGCATACTTCCAAAACGAGGGTGCGAAGGACGTCAACCGCCTTCTCCTCCGCAATAAACTCATCAAAGGAGTGTTCGGAAAATGATGCCCTTGAACCGCACCCAAATCATCGGAGGCGTCGTTGCCCTCGTTGCGGCCGTGAGCCTCATCGTCAAGAAGCAGAACGAGAGACGACTTGAGTTCTCTTCCGACGCTGCCGAAGCCGAACAGATGATGGCGAGACACAAAACGAAGATCGACGGTGTAACGGCTCCGCCGAAGGCCTCGTCAAGAGAAGTTCAACGGGCGATCGCCTCGGCCGGGGAGGTGGCGCCGGCCGCTCCCTTCGCTTATTACCGTGAGGTCGCCGTCTACGCGCAATTAAAGAGTAAGGTCTTCTTGAGTGATGATGAGAAGGCGCAAAAAAACGAAATGTTCGCCAACCGCGAGCTCATCGAGGGGATCGGCGAGTTCTTGCGACGACCCGCGGGCACCCAGTTTGAGGCGCAAGCCCAGCAGTCGGCCGCCCTCGATTTTCTGCTCGAGGCTCTCACATCGAAAGAAGGAAACCAGGCCGCTGAAATGGCGCTGAGAGAAATCATCGTCGATGACCAAATCGAGACCGACAAACTCGACATTGATTCGCGAAAAAATCTTGCGGGAGTGAAAGCGGAAGTCCTGTACCAGTGGACCTCCCTTGATCCCGGTCGCACATCTGAGATTCGTGGATGGCTTCCCGGGCCGGTGAGCGAAAAAATTTGGAGAAACGTCACCGACACCCAGCAGAGGAACTTGCGCGAGTCGGCGATGGTCGGAATGGACGATCTATGATTTCGGTTTAAAGAGGTGGACGAAAAAGGGAATCACCGATGCCAAACCGAGATAGGTGTGCACTCCAGCCGTCCAAGACTTAAGGGTTTCATCCGTGACGTAATAGAGGATCGGAACCGTTGCCACCAAGACGAGAATAGGGCTTAAGGTCGAAAGCCCGCTCGTCTTTTTCTTTTTTCCTTTCAGGCCACGCGCGACGTGCGACTGGCAAAGCGCTCCAAAGACCATCAAAAAGAAGAGCCCGAAGACCGCGTGCAAACGGAGGAACCAAATTCTCGCCTCGTGCGGCTCGGGCCCGAATCCACGATCTATCTGAAACCAAGTCTCGAAAATCCAGACGACAAGGCCTGAAACGAAGAGAACAGACAGGGTTGAATACAGAATGCGCTTAAAAC